>JAEESA010000128.1 GCA_016286115.1 Lachnospiraceae bacterium | reverse complement strand
GTGCCGGCGTTTTTCAGAGTATCATATAATTCTTCCAAAATCTTATCGGTTTGCATGGAATCTCCTTTATTATATCCTGACTTTTTTGCCTTTTCCGAAGATGTCTTCCCGGCGGAATTTTTCACAGTAACTGATGAACCGGTCCACATCGGGGAAGCTGGAAACAGTCTTTCCCATCGCTCTTTCCGCCTCTATATTCTTACGGATATCCTGCAGATGGGCTTCGCTGAATTTGGAGGTATTTTTTGCTCCCAGCAAAAGGTAATAGGGCGAACGCATCAGCATAATCTGCGTCTCATAATTCTCCTCGATCTCCCCGATCATGGCTGCCCTTTTCTCATCCTCAGTCTTTTCCTTCACCAATTTTTTCAGCAAAGGATAATTCACGGGGAGTTTATCCAGAAATTCATTATCTGTCATATATTCGAACACGGAAAGATCCTCTCCCGTCTCCGTGGTTTCCTCCGGCATGGATCTGAGGATCGAAAGCAGCCGGTTCTGCCGCTCCGCTTTCCGCAAAAACTTAAGCCCGCGCTTAATGAGCTGCGAACGAGAGAAGGATCTGATCTGAAATACATCCGCGCCTTCCTCCGGATCCAAAGCTTCGGCAATCTCCTTAGGCGTCCTGCTCTCCAAAAGCCAGGAGTCCGCCAGCACTTCCATTTTCCCGGGATCGGCAAAGCTCTTCTGAAGCATGGTATCTTCCGCCGAGATCATGGCATCCGGCGTCCGCCCGTCCGTGCAGCTGACTACAGACCCCAATATCTTTATTTCCGCAGGGTCATCTGCGAGCTTTTCCGCAAGCTTTTTCATTCCTTCATCCATGGTGACAAAATAGAGGTCACTGTCCTCCGAAAGCTCTTCCGGAAGCTGTTCCAATAACATCGAAAACAACGCCAAAAGATCCTCGGGCTGATGTGAAAAATTCCCCACCAAAAGCAAGGCAAGCGTCGTTTCCCTTTTTTCAATAAGGACGCAGGCTTCCGGCAGCCCGCTCTCCACATCCATCTCCACACAGGATATACCGGGATCCAGCTCCGGCTGGTGAAGGATCTGCGGGTCGATATCCTCTTTTTTTATCGCCCCTTCCAGTTCCTCCCATTCCGAAAAAGCCAGATCCGCCATTGAGATCACATCCCCGAACTTTACCTTCGAGATCAGCGCCTTTAACCGTTTCGAACCAAGCCACGTCGACAGCTTCGACGCGAAACACACGCCGTCTCTTAAATAGCGGTAATCCAACGCCTTAAAGAAACCGAAAATATCCTCCCTGTAATCCGGGAATCCGGCATGGACCGGAACATCCCTCACCTTCCGGATCTCCTCGAGAGAAGCGTTGAGAAGCGCCTTCGCGATCCCCTGGCGGCGAAGGGCTTTGGGGACATAGAGATAATCCAGAAACAGGACATCCGCGTACGCCGAAAAGACGGCAACGCCGACAGGCTTCCCGTCCCGGACCGCCCCGGTGAAGAGGCGTTCCCCCGACAAGCGGAGGCCGCACAGCAGGGGGCTGAAAAACATATAATTATCTTTGGTGATGCACGTGAATTCCATATCCGTATTATACGACGTAACCCCGACCCCATTCAAGTTAGTTGTGAATTTATATTTTTTGTTAAAAATATACACACACCCATAAATCTATCGTATATAATGATATAAATGCTGATAAATTCTCATGGAGGAATGAAATGGACGATAAGAGAAAATTGGATGACAATGAACTGGATCAGGTAACGGGAGGTGCAGGTGAACCTGTAGATGATGGTGTTTCGGTACTATACGCGTATAAATGCACCAAATGCGGGAATACCTATGCGGTTCTCATACCACCGTTGGATGAATGCCCGAACAAAAACTGCAATGCCAAGAACGAACCGGGAAAGCCTCCTGTTATCGTGGCGTTAGTTTAATCTCTTAGGGAAACGATGAAGAGCCGCTGTTTCCCGTACGGTTCTGCCGGGCAACACATCACCGCCCTCGCAGAGCCGAATCTGTCATGCGTTATCAGCGGCAGCGCTCCACCCGATCTCGTGCCAGCATTCTCCGGTTCCGATCTGATCTGTTGAGGAATAATAGGGCATCGGCAAAGTACCGGAGGCGGCAGCGCGCCCGGTAAGGACATCCGCCACGGCATTACCGCCCTCGGAGCCGGGGAGATAGAGCATGATGCAGGAATCCCACTGATTGATCCAGTCTTCGATGATCACATTCCGTCCGGCCACGATCAGCGTCACCGTGGGAATGCCGGAGGCTTTCGCAGTTTCGATCGCCTCTTTGTTCCCGAGAAGTCCTAAGGGACCCGTGAGCGAGATATCATCTGCGTCCCCGTTCCATTCAGCATAAGGGATCTCGCCAACGCATAAGAGAACCACATCACAGGTTCCGATCTGCGCCGGATCCGTCACGACTTCAAAACCAACCGTCCCAGCCGCTTCATTAAGCGCCTCTAGGATCGTATTTCCTTCTGTAAAGTGCCCTCCGACATCGGCATCGGTGCCGCCCTGCCAGAAGTAGGTCCAGCCCCCGCAAAGCACGCCGATATCATTTGACGCAGGACCCGTCACAAACACTCTCATCCCCTTCTCCAGGGTCATGTGCTCGCCGGCCTTCAGCGTCACAAAGGATTTCGCCGCAAGCTGCCTTGCCACCTCGTGAGACCGGTCGCTGTTAAATTCATAAGACCCTTTCAGGTTCTCAAGGAACGGGTCCTCAAAGAGCCCCGCCCGCTGTTTCACGCGGATGATCCTTGTGACCGCGTCATCGATCCTGTCCTCACTGATCAAACCCTCCTTCACCCCGTCGATCAGGTACTTCATGCATTCCTCATGATTATAGTCCGACATGTACATGTCGATCCCGGCGTTCACGGTAAGGATCACATTGTCCTTATACGAGGCCCCGGAGCAGTTCAAAAACGAATCCCAGTCCGAAAGAACGATCCCGTCAAACCCCATCTCATTCTTTAGGATGTTGATATATTCCGCATTCTCGTGCATCTTTGTCCCGTTCAGGGAAGAATGCGAAAGCATGATCACCTGCACGCCTTCATCGATCAGCGCCTGATAGACCGAAAGCTGCTCTTTGATCTCCTCCTCCGACATCTGTGCATCGCCTCTGTCCAGCAGCATCGTGTCCGGGTCCTCCCCTGTGCCGAAGGCCGTATAGCCGTCGCCGAAGAAATGCTTTGGGCAGACGATCACGCCCTCCGAAAGAAGGCCCTTTGTATACGCCAGCGCCATCTCGGTTACAATCCCGTTGTCGGAGGAATAGGATTCATAAGTCCTCCCCCACCGCGGATCCTGTGCCGCCGCCACGCAGGGAGAGAAATTCAAAAGCATGCCGGTATGCGTGATATCGCTGCCGGCCAGCTTCCCGTATTCCTCGGTAAGCGCAGCGTCTCTCGCCGCTCCGATATTGATGTTATGCGGAAAGATCACGCAGCCCGACGCGAAATTCACCCCATGCAGGCTGTCGTTCCCGTAGACAAACGGGATCGCCGCCGGAGAACGAAGCGCGTTCTTCTGATACTCTGTCACAATCTCCATCCATTCCTTGTCCGAAGGCATCGGCCAGTCCTCATATTTGGACAGGATCGAGCCGTAATCGGTCTTCGTCATCACCGACGGATCCACATGATAGATCGTGGGCTCCATCATCTGCGCCGCCTTCTGCTCCAGCGTGAGCGTCGCACAGATCTCTTCGGGCGTCATCGACGCATAGTCCTTTTCGCCCGATGCTCCTTCTGTCGAAGCAGCGCCCGCAGCTTCCGTTGCCGGTTTCGTCCCGGCCGCTTGCGGCGCTGTATTTGAGCACGCCGTCACGCCGATACAAAGCAGCAGCGCCAACGCGCAGGTTATCCTGTTTCTCTTCATTTGTTTCCCCCGAAATTATTTATTTACAGCTTTATACAACACAAAAAAGAATCTGATTCGTATCATAAAATAACACTAATATTTCAGCAATTTCCTCCGAAATATATAGTAGCAAGAAAAAACCGCGAAAGGAGAAAAAACCAATGCGGAAATTGCACTCCCCCGATTAAGGGTCGTCTGATTACCACACTCAGCCGGCTCTTTTTCATTGCCTTTTCAGATGACCTTATTCCCCCGCCGGGATGTTCTCATTCAGGCTCTTGTTGCGGTAATTCAGGTTCGTTCTGAGCGAATACCCCCGGCTCTCCCAGAAAGCGTTTGCCGGATCATTGTCCTTGAAGACCAGGCCGAAGATCTTCTGTATCCCCTCTTTTTTCAGCGCCTCTTCCGCACATGACACAAGGCGTCCCGCGATCCCCAGACGGCGGAAGCCGGGATGCACACACATGTGGTGGACGATCGCGCGCCGTCCGTCATGTCCCGTCAGGATCACGCCGATGATCCGCCCCTCTTTCACCGCCGCAAAGCAGGTGTTCGGGTTTCTCTTAAGATATCTCTCGATCCCCTCGCGGGTGTCATCCACGGGGTTCAAGGCCCTGCGGCTTTGCTCCGAAGAGATCCACAGCTCATAGAGCGCATCATAATCATCGATCGTAACCGGTTTAATTTCTATATCCATTTCCCTCTCCATCTTTCTCCGATTTCAGAACCCGTCTCAGCCGGATTGTTTTCATTATTATATGTGATTTACCCCCATATGTAAACGAACCTCTTGCCTGACCCATGAGAAAAGATTATGATGTCAAAAAAGGAGACGAACAATATGAAGAGAAAAAGAATATTATTTCCCACTTTACTGGCCGGTCTGCTCATGCTGGGCTTTGTCCTTGGCTGCGCAGTTCCCGCATCAGCAGAGGAGCAGGCAAAGGTTTCCATGGAGGTGAAGTTTTTGCTGAATTCAGACAAGGTCCTGAATGAAGATCACCTGCTCAATGATGAAACGATCGCATTTTTCGGGTTTGAGAACGAGGATTACCGGCAACTCGACGTGGTTTATCTGGAGACAGCGGAGAAGGACTTCTTTACCGAGGGCTGGATCAACCGGCTGCGGCTGAAGGAGGGGAAAACCAAGTTCGAACGCACCTACAAAAAACGGTATCCGCTTACCGAAACGGGCGCGGACGCGATCCAAAAAGGGCTCGAACAGGCGGCTGCCGACGGTCTGGACGTCACGTCAGGTAATTTTTCAGCCGAGGTCGACTGGGGATATTCCAACATGACCTTAAGCATCACCCATGAGGATGACGCAAAGCATCCGTCCATAACCACTATCGATCAGTTTGACAAGGACAGGGACGCGGCCATCGAGTTTTTCGGGAACGCCATGCCGGAGGAAGAAGACAACTGGAAGGGCGTCACTTCCTGGGGAACGACTACTCTTGAAAAGACCCTGATGGTGGGTCCGGTTCCCTTCACGAGGATACGGGGAAGCTGGGAAGAGATCCCTGAGGTGACGATCGAGATCTGCCCGATCCCGGACAGCGAAACCGGCGAAACAACCTATATCACCGAGCTCGCTTTTAAGACAGATGATTACGAGGAAGCGGCTGCGAACAAGGAGCGGCTGACAAAGATCCTGGACGAGAAGGGGATCCTCGAGCACAGGGATGCGCTGAAAGCTTCCACGATCCTGGATGCGTACCTCGCGCAGGAAGAAAAGCCGGCAGAACCGGACGCGGTATGCGCGGTCGGAGAAAAGGTCAAGCTGAAGGTCGCAAAAAAGAATCCCCGTGTGGAGATCTCCGATGAGACGATCCTGAGCGCCAAAACAAAGGGAAAGAAGATCATCCTTACCGGAAAGGCCCCCGGAACCGCAACCGTGACCGCCTTCTCAAAGAAAGGGAAAGAGCTTGGCAGCTGGCTTGTAAAAGTGGAGGCCGAGTGAAGCCTGCTTTTTGCATGCTCCAAAAACTTTGGTGCCATTGAAGGATTTAACAATTCATTGAAATATACCCTATTTTTCAAATAATTATCGCAAATAAAATTCTTTCGCCTGTTTCAGAACAGGCACCTCCCTGTTCGCTATTAGCCTTCCCAGCGCGGTGCAGCTGCACTTTTCATATTCGGCTAACGCTTCTTCATACGTTAATTTCAGGGTAGAAAGGTGAAAATCCTCTATCTCATCTCTGGTCAGATGCTTATCCCCGAAAGAAACGGTTTTACACAGAAAATAGTTATTGATGTTGTGCCTGTGGATCAGATTATAGTGATCACTGACAACACCAATCTTGCATAACACTTCTACGTCAACGCCCAGCTCTTCCTTTAACTCGCGCCGGATCGCGGTGTGCAGATCTTCTCCTTCTTCCACTCCGCCTCCCGAAGTTTCTATAAGCGTTGCTTTGCCGAAATCATCGTTTCTGTTTACTCTGACAAAATAGAAATAGTCTTCATCATCTACCACGATCGCCCGGGCGATCATCCTGTCGTGGTCAATCGTTGTCAGCGGCCATTCATTATCTGCCAGCTCCAGCATCCATTCTTCCCGGTTCATTAAGCATCTCCTATATCCGTTTTCTTTATCATCAATTCATTTTACGATGTCCTTGCAGAACAATCCATCCCGGTTGCAGTAAAAATATATCTTTCGCACGCCGCTGATCTTAAACCTCGCGCCGGCCTCTCCTTCTGGATAGCCTTTCGCCGTCTCCCACGCTTCTTGTCAATAGGGGACAAAATAATCACCATTCCTGCATATCCGATCCAGAACAGAATGTCATTTCTAGAAGCTCCGCAGCAATATCTTTACTGCATACCCTCATAAGATTGTCTTCGGCATCTTCCTTAGACAATAGATTCATGCTCCCATACCAGACTATCTCATTATCAATCACGGCATAGTGCTCGCAAGACTCTTCCACAAGCCTGATTTCAAAACCTGCTTTACGGAGTCTCTCCATAAGTTCCATCCTGACATCATCCCTTCCATATTTGTAAGAGTCCGGATGCCATGTTACAACTGTCACCTTAACTCCCAATTCCTGCCGGTTGCCAAGCACAGAGATAATGCGGTTTACCTTTTATTAAATCCGAATACTGCTGCGAAAGCTCTTCCATCGCATTTCACTCCTTACTTATTGGATTGAATCAATCCTAAGCATCCTAAAGTTATTTGATAAACGTGCAATTTCAACCCTATTGCACGTTATGTTTTATGTAAGCTGCGACATTGGGTAGCTATTTACACGAATTGCAGCATAACTTGTTTGTACAATCAGTGCAAACTACTTTAATACTCACCGTGGGCGTATATCACCGCCTTCAATCTCCGGTTATTATCAAAAATATCCTCGCTTTGGTCATTCATCTCCAATAAACTATGGACACACCATTCAGGATCCTGTGTATGAAATGAGTAATAGACATCATTTAACTGCTTATAAGAGAAGAGCCGCATCACAAACTTCGTTGTAGCTCCCCTTGTATATGAAAGATATCTATACATATAACCCATCCAAAACATTGCGCCTTTTGAGTATTTAATTTTACCGTAATCTGATTCACCAAATTGATTTTGAATACTATCTATTCCTTCATTTACATTCAATGTCAGAAATGTCACATCATTCGTATCCAGCTTCTTAACAAGATCCGAATGCAAAAACCTTCTGAGAAACACCGCGGTAGAACAGCTTAATTCCGTTGATTTTTCAAATAGTTTCCCTTGATACTCCGCCAGTAAAAGACCATCATGATCAAACTTCCTCATTTTAATAACTCCTCAATATACAGTCCCTCTTTAAATTCCCTTTTTGCAAGTTTAAGCTTTGTGTCTATCAAATAACCTCTCTCTATCAACGATTTCCTGCAATCATCCCGTTCCGGTGCAGACAGATAATATCTTTCTATCGGCATACATTTTTTTAATGCTCTCTCAGTTTTTATAATGTATTGAAATCCTAACCCGGATGCTGATAACGAATGAAGAGCTACATCTGCATTGATTTCTCCCTCAGCAAATTGTGACATCACATAAAACATCTTATTGTCTGCTATTGGTGCAACCACAACATCTGCATCTTTTATTTTCTTAACGATTTCTTGAACTTTGCTGCTTTCTGCGTATTCGTCTATCGTGCCCCTAAAATAGCATATTGCAAGCATCCAGTCCAATGAACAGTCGAACTCGATCATTTTTAATCCATCAAACGAATACCTGAATGAATACACCGAAGCTTTATCATATTCACACACAAATGATAATGCCTGATGGTAAGTCTGACCTAAATAAAAACCATTTCCAAAATCACAATTATTCCTGGAGCCTGAAACCGTCACTTCCGACAGACCATATTTTGAACCGTGGAATAACACATTTCTATACTTTTCCTTTATCAGTTCTTCCTTTACCGAATTCAGCCGGTAATCCCGTTTGTATATATATGAATACAGCTTTTCACAGACTTCATTAGTGGCAACACCCTTCTTTTCTATTGAATCAAGCGTTGATCTTGAAATCCCGGTAGCCTCCGACAGTTCAAGTTTGTTTATTCCTTCTGCTTCGAGGATAAACCCTATGTCCTCTCTGATTTTGTATTCGCAAATAATGTTCATCCTTCATCATCTCCTTTAATCGGATTATATAACAAAAAAACTTGTTTGTATAGTCTGTACAAACAAGTTTTAGGTGTTTTTGTATTTTTGATTTTAATTCACGGAAATCATCCGAAAAGCATATCCGCTGCTTGTTCTAATTCCCTTCTCTCCTGTGTATCATCATATCCGCGCTCTTTATCGTCAATACCCTTCACAACATCCTGACAGAATAATCCATCACGATTGCAATAAAAATACATCTTTCGCACTCCGCTGATCTTGAACCTTGCCTCAGCTTCACCTTCCGGATACAGTTTTACCATCTGCAAGCGATCCGAGGACACTGCCGCTATGAAGGAAATATAATGTGTCTTAGCCATATCGTGATCGATCCGCACATAATACTCATCCTCAACACGCTCGATGAATATCATATGATGCTCATCTGTCTGTTCCGCCTCTAAAGGCATAAGCTGGATGCCGTGACAATGAAT
>JAEESA010000127.1 GCA_016286115.1 Lachnospiraceae bacterium | reverse complement strand
CCACATCATTAAAGTCAAACTCCGCGCCGGTCGCTTCATCCATATAAACATCATAGGGAAGGAGGCCGCGGGAAGCCGTGATCAGCGTCGTCAGTCCGGACCACCGGTTATTGATCTCAAGAATGTACCATTCGCCTTTGACCAGCACCAGATCCACTTCCATGATGCCGGAGAACTGCATCAGCTCCGCCAGCCTTGCCAGTTCCTTTCTCACCTCTTCGATGTGAAGCTTTTCATCCAGGATCGGCCCGTATTTTAAGGTCGTCGCGCCCAGCGGGTCATTTAACTGGCCCGGCACTGTATTAAAGATCCGAAACGGCGGCGAAACAAAATATTTTCCACGGTCGCCATGCACTTCCGCCCCGTATTCTTCGCCGTCCAGAAACTCCTCCAGAACCACATCCTCCACAAGCTGGTCGGAAAGGAGATAGTTTTTCGCATCTTCATAATCCTTTGCGATATGGATGCCCATCGAAGAAGACCCCGTGGTGCTCTTGATCACAACCGGCATCGGCATATTCCGGATCTCCCATAAGATGTATTCCTGATACACATTGCCGGTACAGGCTTCTCCGAGTTTATTCGTGGTGAATAGTTCGTAATGCAGATACAGGGCGTTCGGGATCCGAAAGCCGCCGGCTTTTAGGACCTGGTGCGTACGCCACTTATCAAAACAGTTCATCGCGGTATCCGTGGAATAGCAGACCGTATCGATCCCCTTTTTCCGGAGCCCCTCCGCGATTGCCGCATCCCTTAAGCCGTTCCAATCATAGCCGCTGACGGGGCCGGGCATCGCGACTGCGATATCGGGTTTACACTCCTCGACTGCCGCCATAAACTCCGGGAGCTTTGCTTCCATCGGCAGGATCTTCAATGTGATGTTCTGCGGTTTCGCGGTCAGCTCGCCGTCGAAGATATCAAGGAAATACCTTCCGTTAAGCTGCACGATCAAAGTGATCTCGCAGTCCGGGTGGCGGGATGCCATCTCATCCCACTGCTCGGCCCACTTGGGGTACACCGTACAGTTACTCGTTTTGTCTCTGTGTTTACTGTTGCTGGAATAAAAAACTACGCGTTTCATCTTTCCTCCTCACAAGTTATTTCTACCAATCCACTGCCCCGATCAAGCTGTCAATCTTCGGCAGAAAATTCGCCTTCGCGTCATCAATGCTTGCCTGAATGATCGCCGGATCCGCGCCGCGCCCGAATACCGGAGCAAGCGCCACCTTAAGCTTCGAGAACATACTGATCTGTTCCTCGATCCGGTCACGGTCTTCCTGCGTGCGGTCGGCAAAGTAATTGTCAAAGAGCCGGCGCCAGGTCTTTGTGATCAGTTCCGGCGGCATTTTCGTATGCACCTCAGCGTATGCCGGATTCAGTTTCACAAGGTTCACCTGCGTCGCCGCAGTCGCAAGGAAGTCAAAGATCGGATGGCCAATGCTCATATCTCCCATATCGATGAGAAGCAGCTCGCCGTCTTTGATCATGATGTTGTTCGGATGATAATCGCCGTGGATCAACGTCGGCCGTTCCGGCACGGACTCCACCAGCTCGCGGAGTTTTGCAAGCTCTTCCGCCGAATAATAATCCTTGCAGTCCTCTATTGCCTGATAATAGATCTCCTTAATGGACGGGAAATACTCCGGGTCTCCCTCGGTCGCATGCGTCTTTTTATAAAGGTCGATATAGAGCTGCGTATTCTGATCATAGTCTTCCGGTTTCGTCTTCAGCATAATGGAAAGCGGAACCGCGTCAATAAGCTCGAACATGATCCCGTAGCAGTCCTCGACCTGCACCACGGTGTAGGAGATCGCGGTGGGGATCCCCATGAGCAGCGCCTGCTGCGCCAGGTCCCTTTCTCTCTCGATCACCTCCATCGGCGCCGACTTCGGGAAGACCTTGACGACGTTTTCCGCATCTGCGCGGTAAACCGCTCCGTTCGCTCCCTGTCCGATCAGCTCGAACCCTTCTTTCGTGAATTTCCGCATCACCTTATTCACGTCAAACAGCCGGAGGAAACCCACATCCTCCAGGATGCTGTAGATCTCTACCGAGACATTGTCGATCCGGATCTTGTTTTGTTCTCCCTTCGCCATCGTAAGCAAAACACGAAGTCCCGCGCTCGAAATGTATTCCAGCTTCTCAAAGTCAAAAACGATCTGCTCCTGCCGGTTTTCTTCTCTGATCTTCCTTAAGTCCTCATTTGTCTGCGTAGCATTTTCATGGGAAACACTACCCTCGAAGGTGATCACCAGAGTGTTCTCTCCCGCTTCCTTTACGCTTACTCCATTCAATATTCTTTCCTCCTTATACTGGTTTATTCTGCCCCGTTATAAAGTCGGTAATATGCGCCTTTCTTTTCCATCAGTTCCATGTGGTTCCCGCATTCCAAAATCTTTCCGTGATCAAGCACCAGGATCAGGTCGCTGTTTTTGATCGTGGAAAGGCGGTGGGCGATCACAAAGGAAGTCCTGCCCTTCATCAGGTTATCCATGCCTTCCTGGATCAGCTTTTCGGTCCTCGGATCCACGGAGCTCGTGGCTTCATCGAGGATCAGGATCGGCGTGTCCGCCGCAACGGCGCGCGCGATATTTAAGAGCTGCCGCTGCCCTTCCGCCAGGTTTTCCGCGTCGCGGGTCAGTTCTGTCTTATACCCATCCGGCAAGCGCGTGATAAAATCATCCGCTCTCGCGGTTTCCGCGGCTTTGATGCATTGTTCATCCGTAAGAGACGGGTTCCCGTAACGGATGTTGTCAAGGATCGTCCCCGTGAAAAGGTGCGTATCCTGCAGAACGATCCCGATCAGCCGCCGCAGATCTTCTTTTCGGAATTTATGAATATCCGTATCGTCCAGAAGGATCTGCCCGCTGTCCAGATCATAGAACCGGTTCAAAAGGTTCGTGATCGTTGTCTTCCCGGAACCCGTGGAGCCCACAATGGCGATCTTCTGCCCGCTCTGTGCCGTCAGCGTGATATCATGTAAGATCTGCGTTCCCGGCACATAGGAAAAGTTGACATGCGATAATTCCACCTTGCCTTTTACGTCCTGCGGCCGGATCGTTTCCGTTCCTTCGTCCGGTTCCGGTTCCTCATCGATCATCGCGAAGATCCGTTTCGCGCCGGCCAGCGCCGTCACGCAGGAATAGATCTGGCTGGACGCCAGGATCACCGGTACGTTCATGGTCTTGGAAAGGGAAAGGAAGGCGATGGTCTTTCCAATCGTCATTCCGCCCCAGCCGTTGATCACGAAGACTGAGCAAAGCACCGCGAACAGGAAGTAGAACACGATGTTTCCTGCCTGCATATTGACTGCGCTGACGATCCCGGTGTATTTCGAAGCCTGGTAAGAGCTCTTCCGAAGCTCTTCATTCCGTTTCCGAAATTCTTCCGTGCATTTTTCTTCCCTGCGGAAGACCTTGACCACCTTCTGTCCGCTGAATATCTCTTCCACATAGCCATTCAGGTCTCCGAGCCTCTGCTGCTGGTCCGTGTAATGCTTACCGGCGGAACCGACGATCTTCATGCTGATCCCCAAGATCAGACCCACCATCATCACAGCCAGAAGCGTGAGCGGGATATTTAAGATAAACAGCGCGATCATGATCGCGACTACCGTGATCAGCGCGGAAACGATATTCGGGATTCCCTGGCTGATCATCATCCGGATGGCTTCCGTATCGTTCGTATAAACGGACATGATCTCCCCGCGGGAATGCGTATCAAAGTACTTAGCGGGAAGGCGTTCCATCCGGTTAAAAATGTCCTTGCGCAGCGTATACATGGTCCCGTGCGTCATCCTTGCGACAGACCTGGCCTGAATGAGCTGCGCCAGAACCCCGGCCACAAAGATCGAGATCAGAATGATCAGCGCATGCCCCAGCGCCGCAAAGCCCGCGCTCTTATCAGCCATGGTGATCAGCGGCGTAATATATTTATCGACGAGCGCCGAAAGATATGAGTACGCGCCGACCGAAGTCAGGGCCGAGACCACGACACAGATCATCGTGACCACAAAGAAGAAACGATATTGCGATGTAATGTAATGAAGGAGGCGTTTTAAGGTTCCTTTCATGATGCTGCCTCCCTTCCCTCTGCCGCGGCGCAGAGTTCACGATAGACCGCGCAGGTTTTCAGAAGATTTTCATGCGTATCAAAGCCGCTGACCCTGCCTTTATCCAGGACCAGGATACGGTCCGCTTCCTGCACCGACCCCACGCGCTGTGTAATGATGAGCTTCGTCATCTCAGGCATATCCTCCCTGAGCGACGTGCGGATCTTTGATTCTGTAGCGGTATCCAGCGCCGAAAGCGCATCATCTAAGATCAGTATCGCAGGCTTTTTAATAAGGGCACGGGCAAGGCAGAGCCTCTGCCTCTGGCCGCCGGAAAGATTGGCTCCCCCCTGTTCGATAACAGAATCGAGGCCGGCTTCCTTTTCCGCGATAAACCCGTCTGCGCAGGCGAGCCGTGCCGCTGCAGCAAAGTCCTCTTCTGTGGCATTGGACTTCCCCCACTCAAGGTTTTCCCGTATCGTTCCCGAAAACAGCACATTTTTCTGCAGGACAACTGCGATATTCTGCGTCAATGCATCTGCGGAATACTCACGGACGTCATGCCCGCCCACGATCACCTTTCCTTCCTTTACGTCATAAAGGCGGGAGATGAGGTTGATCAGCGACGTCTTGGAAGAACCGGTCGCCCCGACGATCCCGACCATCTCGCCGGACCTTATCGTGAGGTCGACATCCTCCAGAACGTTCTTTCCGTTTCCTTCGCCGTAACGGAAGGAAACGTGTTCAAAAGCGATCGCGCCGTCGTTCATTTCCGAGACAGGGTTTTCAGGATCTTTGATCGTCGGCTCGTCGTTTAAGATCTCCTGTACACGGCGGATCGACGCGAAGCTGGCCGCCAGCTGGACAAAAGAAAGCACCAGCATGGCCATGTAGGACATGATCTGGAAGGCATAGGTAATAAAGCCGGTCAGATCGCCGGTGGTCATGTCTCCGACGCTGATGAACTGTGCCCCGATCCAGGCGATGCCGACAAAGCAAAATTCCAGCGCCAGCATCATGATGGGGTTATTGAGAGCAAGGAGCCGTTCCACCTTGACAAAGCCCCTCCGCACGGTTTCTGCGGATTCATCAAAGCCGTCGCATTCCTTCTTTTCTCTGGCAAAGGACTTCACCACCCGGATCCCGGTCACGTTTTCCTGCACCCTCTGATTCAGCTTGTCATAATCCACATAGACCTGGCGGTACATCTTGATGCTTTTTACGATGATCAAAGTAAGCAGCACGCCGATGATCACAACCCCGATCATCAGGACAAGGCTGAGTTTCCCGTTGAGCTGTATCGTAAGGATCAGCGAATAAACCACAGCTACCGGGGTTTTGAAAAACTGGGTCAGAACCGTCTGCGCGGCTGTCTGGATATTTGTCACATCCGTGGTCTGCCGGGTCACCAGGCTGGACACGCCGTATTTATCCAGATTTGCAAACGAAAACTTCTGGACGCGGACAAACAAGGCATCCCGTAAATTCGCTGCCAGCCCGCTCGACGCTTTTGCCGAATACACATTTCCGATCAAAGCGCAGATCAAAGCCGAGACCGCAAAGATCAGCATGAAGCCGCCCCAGCGCAGAACCTCGGAAATATTATTCTGCTGGATCCCGTCGTCCACGATATGCGTTGTCATGAGCGGGATCATCGTTTCCAGAAGCCCGCTTGCGATCATCAGGATCGGCGCGGCAATGAATAAACCCTTATATTGTTTTACCTGTTGCAGGATCGAGTTCTTCAATGTCGATCCCCCTCCTCTCAAGCACTTTCTTCAACGCGTTTTTATAGTCGTCATTTCCTGCTGCATCATAAACGGAAAAGAACATTCTGTCCCCGATCTCCATCCCGTAGATCATCAGCGGGAACATCATGGCGCCTGCACTGACCCCGGTAATATGCTCTGCGTAATTCTCTCCGACCAGGCCGCGCCCGAGGCTGCTGACCAAAAATGCGTCCTTGCCCAAAAGCGGCACGATCCTTTGCATCCGTTCCTCCCGGTCTTTTGCATAGAGAACGCCTCTCCACCGGTTATACTGCAGCGCGATCTCATCAAACGATTTCTGCGCGGCGATCTGTTCGGAGATCTTTTGCATGAGATCCGTTTCCTCATCCTCCAAAAGCTCCTTAGCCGAAGCGCAGACACGCATGTTGGCAAGGCTTGCGTTCTGGAAGGTATTCATGAGGCCAAACTGCTTTCTGGCGTTGACGGGAAGACGCGCCACAACATAGTCCCGGTTATCGGGATACGCAAGGGAAAGCGCCTTCATGCCCAAAACGGTCAGCGTATTCTGTACCGACCCGTTCCATTCCTTGCATAACGCACGGAACTCTGCAACCCCGGTCTTAAAGACAAACATGTCCTTAAAGGCAAGGTCTTTCTTCGACGCGATCGTAAAGAACGGGCCGTCCGGGAGCTGCATTTCATGGAAACCACCAGACACCGGGTATTCTTTCTCCAACGGATCCTTATCATAATCCGGCTTATCGGCTCCGCGATACACGCCGTCCTCCTCGCCGAAATACCGGTCCAGAAGCGACCGCACAAATAAGAAGATCCCGGCCCCGTCCGTCAGCGAATGCGACACATACACGCCGAGCATATTCCCTTTGCAGCAGACCGCGGCGGAGTGGCCGTTATTCTCCGGCACATTCAGTTCCTCCGGTTCTTCCTTCAGTACCGTAAATGGCGCGTCCGTTTCTTCCGCGGCGAGAAAGATCCCCTCGTCTTCCTTCACGCAAAGCTTCATATACGGGCAATCCGAAAGCGCCTTGGCAAGCGCTTCCTCCAATCTCTTTTCATCCAGCGGCTCATCGAAAAACAGGCGGATAAAAGGATTGGCTTTCATCGTATGCAGGGTGGACCGGTTTAGCCCAAGGAGCGACCCCGAATATAATCTCTTTTTCATGCTTCCTTCCTCATTCCACCGGCAGGGAAATGCCGATATTATTCTGTGCTACGTTGCGTTCCGCATGAAGGATCTCGATCCCTTCCGCCGCCAGTTCTTTTTCAAAGGCCGTAAGCAATTTCGCGTCTTCATACTTATGGGCGATCTGCGCGCAAAATCTTCCTTCCGGCGCGGTGATCACAAGCCCGCTCGCAGAGCACACTCCTCCGAGCAGGAACGCATCCACATATTCTTCCATTCCCGGCACCGCATACTTTCCGACATAACTCACCAGCGCGGACGGTACCATATCCGCGATCAGGGAATGATTAAGATAATACTTCGCCTTTGCCTCGACCCCTTCGAGCTTTTCCATTTCAACCAGAGTATCCCGTTCCTTTTTCAGCAGCTCGTTCGTGGCTCCGGGGTCGCGCTGTTCCTTCAGCATCGCCCTCCCCTTATTGCAGAGTGAAGCGGTATCAAGACCGGCGTCTTCTCCTGCGATCACGAAATGCAGAAATTTCGTGACCAATGACATACTCTCCGAACACCCGTACTGATCGCTGACGTCACAGGTGACTCCCATGCTCATGTATTCGGGTTTTTCGGAGAAGAACCGGCTCAGCGCGCGGTAATAGAGCACCGCAAACCATACGGCGGGAGAAGCGTGCAGTTCCTTTACCCTCGCCATCACTGCCGCTTCATCCAGCATGTAATTCGTAAAGAACTGACCCTCTTCTTTCTCCTCCGTCATCGCCTTTTCCAATTCACTCGGAAGGATCGGCTTCACCTCCGGTCCGAAGCCCTTCCATACCGGTTCGATCTCCGGAAGATCCATAAGCGGCTGGATCAATTCTTCTCCGGGCTCCGGGCTTTGATCCGGCCTTCGCACTCCCTCCCAGGCCGGGTCTTTTCCATAGCGATCCCACACGTACTGATAGATCACGGACAGGCACCATCTCATGAGCCCTCTTCCGCCGCCGAGGTTATGTGACATGGTAAGATAGATCGTATTTCCCTCATAGTCCGCGCAGATGAGATGTTCATTCATCTCCTTTGTGCCAAAAAGCGGCGCCGGCGAAGTCGTTTGAAACACCGGGACCGGGAGCGGGTTATCCTCCAAAACAAACGCGCCATCCCTTATCACTATCTTTTTTGCAAGATAAGGATAGCGCTTCATTGTTTTTTGCATTGCCCGATCCAGAATATCGCCATCCACAGGTTCCTTCATGAGAAACCGATAACGCATCGTAAGGGCTCCGAAATACTTCATGGAATACAGGAGCCGGGTATTATAGTCGATCATAAAGATTCCTTTCAAAAAGATCTCATCAATTATTTTTTCCCATCAAATGCAAATTATATCACATCGGGGAGCTTTTTTGCAATTCATCGTTACTAACAAAAACAGCCTGCAAACGCAAATTGCGCCCGCAAGCTGTTTAAGTTTTTTTATTCCACACGTTCCAGCGTAACCGAAGTCATTCCTGCTTCCTTCAGCAGGTCTCTCATCGCCTTTGCATACATTTCCCCATGGAAGCCCTGATACCCGAATCCGCCCCCGCCACAGAGAGAAAAGAGAGTTTATTAGACTCTGTGATCTCAACAATATTCATACAAAAACCTCAAAACCGAATCTTGATCTCCGTCTTCACAGGTTCTTTAACCATTTCCGCAAATTCCTTACCGTCTCCGGGTTTCCCGGCGACGCTGCCGTAATGCACCGGGATCGCCACCTCCGGCTTCATCTCGTTCACAAGCTCTGCTGCCTTCTTCGCATCCATCGTATAGGTTCCGCCGACCGGAACGAGCGCGATATCGCATTTTACTTCCCGCGCCTCCTGCACCGCATCCGTATCCCCCGCGATATAGATCCGTTTTCCGCCCGCGTTTACGATATAACCAACCCATCCCGCACTCTTCGGATGAAACGGTTTCATCAGGTTATACGACGCCACTGTTTCAAAGCTTAGGCCGTTGATCTCCTTCTTTTCTCCCGGTCGAACGGTCTCGATCCGCCCGAACGAACCGGCTTCCTTCTTTGCCTTCTTCTCCATCTTCTCCGGCACGATAAGGACCGTG
>JAEESA010000126.1 GCA_016286115.1 Lachnospiraceae bacterium | reverse complement strand
AATAAAGAGTCTTTAACTTACATCCTTTTCTTAGAGCACCCGTTCAGATGCTCTGTTTGTCATGCAGTTTTCAAGGTACTGATTGAGGCTTAAGCCTGCCTCCAGGCTATCTAAAACACCTAACGATGTTTTATTCAAAAATCTTCATTTTCTTGTTGACTTTTAATAGTTAGTCTTTCTCAATCCTTGTAATCTTACTGGATTTTGCAAAGTTCTTATCTAAATACCAGCCTTTGAATTTGTATCCTTTTCTGACTGGTTTTGGTAATGTAAATTCATCTTCCATAGTAAATCTTCTTATAACTTCCTGATTCTTCTTAAACTTTCCTTTGTTAGTCATATAAAGAATTCCATATTTTATTAAGCTCCACTTTGCATATAGAGTAATGTCAGTATGTTCAAATACGTCTATCATTCTTATTTCATTTGTAAAATCTTTATCTGTATACCATCCATCAAACCCATATCCTGGTGTATTAGAAGAAGGAGAATATAGCTGAGGTACTCCTTCACCACATATATAACTACTTGGGTTCTTTTCGTTATTAGTACCGCCGTCTAGTACATACGTGATCTGAAATTCCTGTCCGTCCATAGATTCATCAAATGGATCTTCATCTACGTATGGCTTTGTGGGATCTTCTGTACAGTTATAGACTATGTTGTTTACATTTTTAATAAATTCTATATTTTTCATATTTTCTCTGAGCGAATAATCGTCATCAAAGTAGTTTAAACTGTTAAACTGATCCTCTGTGCCTTCGTAATAGACTGTATCCCAGCTGTGAATTCCTCTTACACAGTTAGTTACTGATTTTGGAATAAATATGCTCAGTTCTGAGTCGTGTGCAGGATTAGTCATTGTTTTTAATGTAGATGGAAACTTAATGTATTCAATATTACTATACCCGTTGATTTCGGGACACTGTGTGACGCCTTCTTCAATAATGATATTCTTAACTAATTGGTAGTATTCCGGTGCCAGCCAGTTTAATGAATCTTTGTATTTCAGTTCACCGTTTGCTTCTTTTATTGTGTTTTCAAGTTGTTCAAGGCAATCATAGCCACATACATCGGATACACATTCTTTTATTACATCATCCTCTGATTGAATGTATTCAGCATGCTCAAAGCCACGAATATAAAGTGTCCTTTCGGGTACATTGATTTCCCATTCACCGCACTCAACGCCCCAATGTGTCCAGTATTCTTCATCGCCGTCGTCGATGAGCACCTCATTCTTACGGTCTATTCCAAGTATTCTACCTTTTATGATTGTTGCATATTCATTTGGTTCAGCGGCTTGGGTGTTCTGTGGCACTACCGATACTGCCATCATAGCGGCCAGTGCTACTGTTACTACGGATTTTAAAAGTTTCTTCATGTTAAACCTCCTTTTGTTTGTAGTCCACTTCTTTTATCACTCGTTCCAGCAGATACGTTACATGTTCGGGTGGTTTCCTTATTCCCTGTTCCCAATTCTGTACCGACCGGAAACTGATATGATACTTTTCAGCGAACTTGTGCTGTGACAATCCTGTGAGGTGTCTTAGTTCTTGCATTTCCTCCCCTGATGATCTCATTATACCACGTTATCCCGGGATCACAATGCGCCTCAATAGGTTTATTATATCCAATCTATTCAAGAAATTAAAGCCCCCATATCATTGTCATGGGAGGTTCGATGTGATTACATACGCGCCATTCTGGAAAACATTAGAAAACTCGGATGAATCGTGGTACAGCTTGACTCACAAGCATGATATCAACCCGGCCACGCTTCATAGGTTGAAGCATAATCTTCCGGTCAGTACCGTAACGATAGATTTGTTTTGCAAACTCCTTGATTGTCAGGTGTCAGATATTCTTGAGTACATTCCTGATGAGAACTGATTACCATGAGGACGGCGGGAGGGAAGCGAAGGCAAGTGGAGCGGAGCGGAACGAGCCGAAGCGATCGGACGGCGGCCTGTACAAGCATTTAATCTATGTATGCTTGCAAAATGAAGAGACCGCTTCAAAATGAAACGGCCTCCGCGTGATTAATTTTTGATTAATATTTGCGATGACGAACCGCGGAAAGCTCCTTTCTTCAATGGTTTGCTTATTTTTGCACTTCGGTTCAAGTCCCATCTCCTGCATGAAAAACCCCGAGCTTTGGCTCGGGGTTTTTTCGTGCAGGAGGGACCTTGAAGCCCATGGCTTCAAGGTCTCCTCGGCGCATGCGCCTCGTCGGTCGGTTCGGCGGGAAAAAGGTCCACCGGACCTTTTTCTGTTTCCGCCTCACCCCATCTCCTGCATTCGAAAGACATTGTTTTTTCGTGCAGGAAATGCAGAAGATTTTGCAGGAAAAATATAAGGACAAATGGGAGCCTATTGAACCGGAAAATGGAGAAAGAGTATTCCCGGGATCCTGTTGAGAGGATCAAGGAGATGGAGAGTCTCTTTGACCGGGTAAAACAAAAACTGGACAGAGCAGAAGCGGATCCGCCGGAAATGGATCCGCTTCTTCCTGAAGAGATCAAAGAGTTGGAAGACTACTATACGAGCCCGTTATGGATGCAGGATTTTGAAGCCGACGAAAGAGGGCTCCTCCCTTCCGATCTGAAGCGTGGCGTTCTTTCGGAAGACGGGATCGATGATCTTCTGGAACGATATAAAGATTTAATTCTGTGAAACTGCCTTCTGCCGCACCAGGCCCCCACGCCTTGCGGACAGGAGCATGATCACGATCACAAGAGCGGCGATATAGATCCCTTCCACGATAAAACACGTCCGAACGTCACCGAGGGTCCCTTTTTGGATCCCGGCGAGCATATCATTCGCTTTTTCAAACCAGTACACGGGGAAGATCCTCGCCACTGCCATCACGCCTTCTCCGAGCATGGTCTGCGGAACAAAAGCGCCGCAGATAAACGCCATGCCAAGCCCCAGAACCTGCGCGATCATATTGACAACGGTGCCGCTCGGGTTAAAGGACGAGATCAGTATGGCGATCAGTGAAGCAATGATCGCAAAAAGGAAGGAATTCAAGACCGCCAGGCTGCAATGCAGCCCGCGGTACACGCCTCCGTACACGAGCATGCCGCACACCATGAATATCAGCCAGATCAGCACGGTAAACACTGCTGCTCCCAGAAAGATCTGCCCCATATACGAAGACATTTTGACGCTCGAGCACTCGATCCTCGCCTTCTGGTCCTTGCGGTTCAAAGAGGTCAGGATCGTACTTAAGACATTCACCATCATTGCGACCAGAAGATACGGAAGGAAGCGGAAATAGAGCGCAAAATTTTCCGTAAAATTTTCATCCAGAACTTCTTTTCCCGGCGGCGTCACGATCTCAACCTCCGCTTCTTTGGTGAGTTCAACACCGGCTTTCCCGGCCGCCTCAAAAACGGGATCCCCGCCCGCAACATATACCTTTACAAAACGGATGAAGTTATTCAGAAACTGCTCCGTCATGGCGCTCTGAAACGTATCGCGCATCTTATGTTCATAAAACAAAGGTTCATCAGAACTGTCAGCCGGATCACTCAGCCTCTCCTCAAACCCTTTTCGGATCACGATCGTGTCGTCCACCACCTCATAAAACATGGCGTCCATGATCTTCTGTCGGTCGTTCGGAAGCTGTACGAGATTGTTTCTTTCCGCGATCACATCCATGAGCGCACGGCTCGTTTCCGTCTGGTCTTCATCGATCACGCAAACCGTTATGGAGGCTTCTTCAAAGTCCAGCTTCTCTTTGGATGAATTCACCAGCGGGAAACAGATCGCAAGGAAGATCCCGATGTACAAAAGGAGAATGAAGGCTTTTGCCCTTGCGATCTTGAAAAAAAGATTAAAGACTTTCATACTTCCTCCTCCTTGTCAATAAGAATCCGAGCACAATAAACACCACCGTATAGATTGCGGCCACCGCAAGCTTACCCCAGTACCGGCCAAGATCCGGGTCCACGGACAGGTAGTAGAAAGAGTCGGCAACAAGAGCTGCCGGATTCAGATCGTTTATTATGGGCGCGTTCATGATGAGCGACGCCTTGACGCCGGAAAACATCAGTCCGCTCATAAAGCTTAAGCCCATGACAACGGCCATGCTGATCCCTATCTTTGCTTCATACTTCACTTTGCCGATGGCTCCGACGAAGAAGCCCATAGACACGCCCATCACGGCGCCCAGCGCCCCTCCGAGATAGACAAAGGGAAGCCTCCCGCCGAAGTCGACCTTCAGGACAACCGCCTGGAAGGTAATGCAGACCGACACGCATAAGATCTGCGTTATAAAACAGCCGCAAAGCCCTGCCAGGATCGTCGTCAGTTTGGGCGTGGGTGAGCAGGATCTTCTGGCACCGTAATCCGAAAGATTTGCCTCGGAAAACAAAGCGATGTGCAGCGCCACAGTCATGCCAAACAACGCGACCATTGCGATCATGTTGTACATATAGGTGACAAAGGGATCGGTATTCCCTTCCGTAAGCTTCACGTTTTCCATGATGTCGGAAGACATGATCGAAGAAGGATCAGAGCCTCCTCCCTGATCGGAAAGCTTGCCGGAGATCAGTGACAGGGAATCGTAGCTCTCCAGAAAACGCTTCAGAGACGACTGCTCCATGCCATTATTCAAGATCTTTAAGGACAGCTTTGCCTTCTTATCCAGGATGTCCTTAAAGTCACGTACATCGGAGCTTGTCAGCCCTTCCCCGGCCAGGATCTCCTCCAGATCAGCGTTTTCATATTGTTCAAGCCCTCCCCAGGCCTCCAGGAAGCTGCTGATCGCTTCCGCTCCCCACTCATTGATATAGTCCTCTGTAAGCTGGTCCCGGGCTGTATCTGAAGCTGCAGCTTCTTCCGGCGGATCCACAAAGATGATCCCTTTGACATCCCCGGCTTCCAGCATGCGATAAGCTTCCTCTTCAAGACAGTAGATCGCATGAAGCAGGGGCTTTCTTTCCTCCCCTTCGTTTTGGTCCTTTTTCTGCATGGTTTCAGAAAGCCAGCTGCTGATATTGCTTGTCTCCATGGGATAGGTGGATTCGCTTTCCCCCATGTATTCGACCATGGAACGGAACATATCATCCTGTTCATTTTCGACAACGGCAACAGGAACGGTCGTGATCCCTCCGTTTTCGTAAATATTCCCAAAGGCGGCCTTATACAGTACGCTTAAGACGATCGGGAAAAGGAGCATCCAGATGATGACCGATTTTTCTCTCATGTTCAGGATGATCTCGTATTTCAGATTATGAAAAAACATAGAATTCCCCTCCTCCTGATCAGTCCTTATCCCGCAGTTCCTTGCCTGTTATGGTCAAAAAGACATCATTAAGCGTGGGCAGTTCGGAATAGACCTGTCCGAAAGCGGCTCCCGAAGTCTTTAACGCGTCCATGATGTTCAGGAGGTTATGCGTTCCGCCCGCCAGATAGATCTTCAGCTTCCCGGCTTCCCACTTGACCTCGTATACATTCTCGAGTTTTTTCATGGTATCAATGAGCGCAGCATCCGGCTCTTCCATCTCGATGGTGACCGTTTCGGTGTTCTTGATCATCCGCTTCAACTCGCCGCTGGTGCCCTCCGCGATCTTTTTCCCATGATCCATGATCGCGATCCGGGTGCAGATCTGTTCCACTTCTTCCATGTAATGGGTCGTGTAGATGATCGTGGCGCCGTTGCGATTGAGTTCTTCGATCCCCTCCAGGATCTTATTGCGGCTCTGCGGATCGACCGCCACCGTGGGTTCGTCAAGAATGATGAGCTCCGGCTTGTGCGCGATCCCGCAGGCGATATTAAGGCGCCGAAGGAGCCCTCCCGAAAGTTTCCTCGGTTTGAATTTTATAAAGTCCTTGATCCCCACAAACTCGATGGCTTCGTCCACATACTGCTTTCTTTTTGCCTTGTCCTTAATATACAAGCCGCAGAAGCAGTCGATATTTTCATACACGTTCAGCTCGTCAAAAACCGCGACATTCTGCAGGATGACGCCGATCCTTGCCTTGCTGTCATAGCTCGTGGGCGTCATCGGCTTGCCGAAAAGTTCGATCCTGCCCTCATTATAGGCAAGCAAAGACAAAAGGCAGCTGATGGTCGTTGTCTTGCCGGAGCCGTTCGGTCCGAGAAGTCCGAAGACCTCTCCCTTTTTGATCTCCAGGTTCAGGTGGTCAAGCGCCTTGAGTTCCCTGTAATTCTTAACAAGATTTTCTATCTTTACAACAACGTCTTCCATTTTAGGCTTCCTCCCCTTACTTTTCCTGATGAAGCATTTCCTGCAGATTCCGGTTCATTTTTTTGACCTCTTTTTTATAGATCGAGTACTGAATGATCCAAATGATAAAGTAGATCACGGTAAAAGCAGCCACCGCGTATAGGATCACATCAAGCGAGAACCATCGCAGCAGGAAACTCGCGAGAATGAAAGCGCCCAGCGTGACAAAATAGTGGATCAAAGTGGCCTTCAGGAGCCCCCAGCTTTCAATGTCATAAACGGCAGAGCCGCCCATGCTTAAAGCGCCAAAAAGGCCCGAGCCGATGACCTGCAGGAAAAAGAACCTGCCGTCTGTTATCCATTCCATGGAATATCCTCCGAAAAGGTGGATCAGGGGTGGGATCAGCAGTCCTATCACTGCGCCTAAAAGCGACAGGATGATCATTTTCGTCTTCACTTCTTTCATTTTGCCCCTCCTTCCAGAATTTCTTTCAGATTCTTCATTCTCCTTCTCGCGACCCAGGTAAATTCCCCGTTTTCAAGCTCCACCATGATGGTTCCGGCGGAGGAAAAATCAAAGTTTTTTACCCTGCGTATATTGATCACCTCAGACTGGGAGATGCGGACAAATCTTTTCGGATCCAGCATCTCCTCCAGCTCATACAGCGCCTTTTTGGTTTCGTATTCGCGTTCCGCAGTCTGCAGCATGACCTTTCTGTTGGAAACAAATAAACGGATGATCTTACTCTGCGGGACCATGACCAGGCTTTCCCTGAAATACGCAGGGACCATGGGATCCTTTTTCTCCATAAAGCCCTGCACTGCTGCAATGATCCCTTCCACATCCTCGTCCCGTTTTTTGTTTTTGATATAAACAGTCAGTTTCGGCCATTCTTTATCAATGATCAGTTTGATATCTGCTAAATCAGACATATTACCTTCCTCTTCACTTACGGCATATCAAACGAACCAGATCCCCGGTCCGAGTACAATGATATCTACCAGGATCAAAGCCACGGCGACCAAAAACAGGATCCAGTTCGGCTTTGCCGGGAGTTTATACAGGAACCGGCTCTTTTTCGGCGGGAGCACATTCATCACGCCGGTGAACATGAAGCCCCAGAAGAACGGCACAAACATCATGTTGTAAAGAGCGCCAAGCCCGAGACTAAGAGCTCCGCTCTCGTTTGCCGGCGACAGAACCGTAACGATCATTCCGATCCCATAGCCGAAAATGAGCATGATGAGATGGAGCTTCGCCGCAACAGCGATCTTCTCCTTTTTACCGGCTTTGTCATCAATAAAGTAATAAGACATGTAATTCAGCATAAAGAAGATCAAAACCACACCACCGCAGCCGATGATCGAAAGAACCACGCGCAGCGCTGTGATCAGTTCGGGCATATCTGCAAGATGGTCAAATACAATCCCCCAGTCGCCAGCGCCAAAAAGACCGCCGATCATAAAATATCCGATACCGCAGCTCAGATGAGTGCCCGTCAGCTGAACCATAAATACCCGCACGGTCGGTCCCATCTTCACCTTCAGGACGATCAGAAACAATACGAAGCCTATTATTGCATTCAGGATGGAGGCGCTGCCACCGCCGAGCATGATCCTGTCAAACGGGGAAAGCGTACTGAAATCGACAAGCTTCATATCTTCTACTGCCGATGCTGAATAACACAGAACCCCGTCTCCGTAAGCAAGAAGTGTGAGCGCATGAAACATTTCATGCACCGGTATCGTAAAGAAATAGGCCAGAAGGCCTGTAGAGATGCAGTTCAACAGAGAAAAGTCTTTTTTGGTATTCATAATATTCTCCTTTGTGTTGGTTCTTCCATTGCCCAGCTGCCGGCCAGGGCGATGAGCCCGACCTCCGTATCCTCGTCCACGGTACTCTGTCCGTTAAAGTCCGCCGTGATCTCTGCTCCGTCATCAAGACGCACCAGATACTGCCGGTCCCCCAGGGACCGGACCACGATCCCGAAGGCGTCATACTTTTGAGCTGTTCCCATATCCGCATTCCTCCTTTCCCTTCCGAAACAGGAAACATTCCCATCTTCGTTGAAGTTAACAATCCCTCTCTTCCATCGCAAGAAATTCTGCGTAATCGGTCGTTTTTGATGCGCATTCGGTAACTAAATTTGCGCGGCCGGCCGCATCCCTGTCTTACCTTGTGTATGCCACTTCTTCTCCCATGCTGTCCTGGAAGTAAAGCGTGTTTCCTTCAATGCGATAACCGTGCTCTTCTCCGCCGTCGTCCCCGTCAAAAGCCACAAATACGGAATTGCCGTGATCTTCATACGTAAAAGGCATTGAGGTTCCCGCGATCTGATAGTCGCCGGTGCCATCCTCGTTAAAGATAAATACAAACATTTCCAGCTTCCATTCTCCGACCAGAGGCGAAACACCTTCTGCTGCCGCTTCTTCCACAGCCTCCGTTTCTTCTTCTACTCCGGTTTCTTCTGCCGCCTCTGTTTCCGCCGCGGGCTCTTCCGTTTCCTTTACTTCCACCACTTCCTCTGTCGCTTCGACTTCCTTTGTTTCTGTCGCAGCTTCCTTCACGGTGGTATTGGCAGTACTTTCCTCTGCTGGCGCAGCCACTGTTACAACCGGTTCCTCCTGCACTTCCTTCTTCTCATTCCCGCAAGCCGTAATGCAAAATGCCATCGATGCGATCAATGTGCCGGATACAACTTTTCCAAAAAATCCCATATTATTCTTCATCTTCGTTTCCTCCGTTTTCTTTCCCCAGTCATTTCCTGTAGCTTTTCCTAACCTTTTTAATAACCTGATCAGCTTGCTCAAGGATACAGCGCTTGCTTCCAGTATCACG
>JAEESA010000125.1 GCA_016286115.1 Lachnospiraceae bacterium | reverse complement strand
GGATCACAAACGGCGCAGATAATGCTAAGCCCATAGCCCAGCCGGTCAAAATATTCTTCTTCCACGGCAAGCGCCATTTCATCTCCCGCCTTTGCCGCATCAAATACATCTTTTGCCGTCAGCTCCTTCTGATCCCGGAGTGTTGTTGCCTTATCCTTTTCTTTTTCCATCCGGCGTTTTGCCAGCCGCACGGCGCCGGTAGCCGAAGCATAGAATTCAAGGCAGCCGGGCCTTCCGCAGTTACATAATTCCTTTTCATTCGGCTCGATCGTGACATGTCCGATCTCCGCGCCGGCGCCATGTGCGCCCGCTACGATCCTTCCGCCGATGATAAGTCCGCCGCCGACCCCGGTCCCGAGCGTCACAAGGAGGACATTTTCATAGCCCTTCGCCCCTCCCTGCCACATCTCGCCGAGAGCCGCCACGTTGGCGTCATTTCCGACTTCCACAGGAACGCCCAGGAGCTCTTCCATCTCGCCCTTTACGTTCTTGTCTCCCCAGCCGATGTTCACACAGCCGGCGACAGTTCCGTCGGGCCGGACAGGTCCGGGAACGCCGATCCCGACTCCCTCGACCGCATCCTTTTGTATTCCTTTTTCTTCCAGCTTTTTCTTCAGCGAATCAGCGATATCCGGTAAGATCTTGCTTCCGCTGTCGCTCTTGTCCGTAGGGATCTCCCACTTTTCCACCAACGTGCCGTCGGTTTTGAAGATCCCGATCTTGACCGTGGTCCCCCCCAGGTCCACGCCCCCACAGTATTCCTTCATTTATTCCTTCTCCTTCTTCTTTCCGAAGAGCCCTTTCTTTTCCGTGCCCTTATCGTCCTTTGCATCCTTGGCCTTGGCGTCCTTGCCGGTCGCCGGCTTCTCCGCCGCAGCGGTTTCCGGTTTCTCGATCGCTGAGATCGCAGCTCTCTGCATCGGGATACGGCAGTTCCGGTTGCTTCCGAACTCCACGATCACGGTGTCCTCGTTCAGATCAATGACCGTTCCGTAAAACCCGCTTGTCGTCAAAACGGTATCTCCTACCTCCAGCGAATTCATCAGCTCATTTTTTTTCTGCTGTTCCTTCCTCTGGGGACGGATCATGAAAAAGTACAGAAAAACGAACAATACAACGATCCAGACGATCATCATAATGCCGCCTCCGCCTCCTGCTGCTCCAGTCGTCATCAATAGTTCCATGAATTAATTCCTCCGATCTTTTTTTGCACTAAACTTCATTATACCTTGATATTCCCTTAGTGACAAGGTTTATTCGAAATTATAATTGCTCGGCTCGGACAGCGGCCGGTCCAAAAGCTCCGGGTGGGCGAAGATGTGCTCGATCAGCTTTAAGCTTCTCGCAAAGTAGAAGCCGTCCGCGATCCGCTCGTCCAGGATCGCTCCGAAATCAACGACCTTACGGATCTCCTTCGTTCCGTCTTCCATGAGCTTCTCCTCGTCATGGAACGTGCCGATGGTCACAAATATACTGTTCGTGCCGTAATTATTCAGGTGGTGGTATACGGCCGGCGCCTTGATGCTGCCGAGATTGGCACAAAGGATCGTCGTATAGTTCGGGTTCCCTTCCACAAAGGCCTTCGGGTTCTTTCCCCAGAAGTCCATGCAGCGGATGATGCTCATCGCCGCCATTAAGATCGGCCTCGGCAGGGCCGCGAATTTATCCAAAAGCTCATCGATCCCGCCGGTGGCGTGTTCGGACTTCCGTTCCCTCCGAAGCTCCTTTACGATCCTCCTGCTGATCTTATCCAGCGTGTCATTCTCCTGCGCCTTGACGACCAGAAGCGTTTCCTCCGCCTCGTCCTTAAATTGGCGTTTCGCAACAAAGCTGATCGAGATCTCGTCACGTTCATACATGCGGTACCCCTGGATAAAACGGTTCATCAGCGGCCGTTCCTTGATCATGCGCGCCATCGCCGTGATCGCTGCGTGGAAGACCGTCGTTTTATACTCCGGATGTGCCTTATTCTTTTCTTCCAGATATTCCACCAGCTTCGTGGCATCGATCGTCGTATGCATGTAGACCTCGCAGTCGGTCCGTTTCGGGAGCAGATACCCCATCACGGTCTGCAGCCCCGGTGCCTTTACATAGCGTCCGTCCGGTCGGTCCCTGAAGCTCCTTTTCCTCTTCGGCTTGGTTTCTTTGTTACTCATTTGCAGCCTCCTTTCCGGCTTCCTCTTCCAAAACACGGTACGCCACCTTACCCACCAGGGTTTTCGGAAGCTCCTTTCGGAAAAAGATCTCCTTCGGCAGCGCATAGAGCGCCACCTTTTTTTCCATGCGTTTCAACAGTTCTATTTTAAGCTCTTCACTCTCCTGTACGTTTTCTTTCAGCACCACATAGGCGCGGACCCTGTGCATCCTCTTTTCATCCGGCACACCGATCACACAGGAATAAGCCACCTCCGGGTTCGAATCGAGCACGTTTTCGATCTGGCCCGGATAAACATTATAGCCGTTCGTGATGATCATCCTTTTGATCCGCTGCTTGAAATAGAGGTACCCATCCTTATCCATGCTCCCGAGATCTCCCGTATACAGCCAGACCCTGCCGTCAGAGAGTTTCCGGAGCGTTTCTTTTGTTTCCTCGGGGTTATTGAGATACCCGTTCATGACCGTCGGCCCGGTCAGAATGATCTCCCCTTCTTCCCCGTACGGCAGCACATCATCGGTGCCCGGTTTTACGACCGCATAGCTCGTATCCGGATAAGGGATCCCGATGCTGCCCTCCCGGTATTCATCCCGCGGTGTCAAACAGCTCGCCGTCACGCATTCCGTAAGCCCATAACCTTCTCTCACCTGGATCGGCGCATTATGGTCCTTTAAGAAGCTGTCGATCTTCTTTTTCAGTTCCACGGACAGCGAATCCCCTCCGCAGAACATCCCGCACAGGAACGAAAGATCCGTTCCCTTCAGCGCGTCCAGATGAAGCAGCGCTTCAAAGATCGTCGGCACGCCGGCAAGGAAATTCGGTTTCTTTTTCTTCAGCATCTTGCCATAGCTGTCCATCGTAAAGGTGGGCATCAAAATGCATCTGGCCCCGTGGATCAAAACGGTATGGATATTTACGCCCAGCCCGAACCCGTGAAAGATCGGCATACAGGAAAGCATTTTATAGCCCTCCCTCAGCTCTACGCCGATCGCTTCCACGCACTGCAGCGCGAGCGCATTGAAATTATAGTCCGTAAGCTCGATCCCCTTCGGCGTTCCCGAAGTCCCGCCGCTGTAAAGGATGACCGATGTCCGATTCCGTTCAAACGTGGACGGCGGAAGCACCGTTCCCGAAGACCCTTTCAAAAAATCATTCCACAGAAGATGCGGTTTCTGATCCGGGAAACGTAAATAGCTTTTTCCCTTCATAAGTGTAAACGCAAGCGCTTCAAGCGGCGGAAGCTCCGGCTGGAACCGGCAGACCACGATCGTGACCGGCCACTCCACCCGGTCCACGGCGCGCTTTACTTTTTCATAAAAGAGGTCCGGTGCGATGATGATCCGGCTTTTGGCGATCGTCAGGCAGAAGATGATCTCCTCCTCCGAAGAAAGGGGATGCACCATATTCGAGACCGCATTGATCCGGTTCACCGCGTAAAAGCTGTCGATCGCCTGCGGGATATTGGGGAGACAAATTGTCACCGCATCGCCCTGCCGGATCCCGAAGCGGACCAGCGCAGCCGCTGTTTTTTCGATACGCTCCACGAATTTCGCGTAGGAGGTTTCTTTCCCGTAAAACTCATAGGCGATCTGATCCGGAACGCGCCCTGCCGTTTCCTCGATCAGCCGGAACATGGTTTTTTCGGGATATTCCAGATGATCACGCTGGCGGTAAGGTGTTTTCGTTTCCATAAATCTTCTTCAAATTCTCCAGTTTTGAGGTTGCATTCATCAGCAAAAGGTCGGCTAATACAAGCGCCGTCATGCATTCCACTACCACCACGGCTCTCGGCACGACCACGGGGTCATGGCGGCCGTGGATCAGGATCTCGGTCTCCTCTTTGTCCTTCGTGACCGTCTTCTGCGCTCTCGCGATCGACGGAGTGGGTTTTATCGCCACCCGCGTTATCAGCCGGCTTCCGTCGGAGATCCCTCCGAGGACGCCGCCGGAATGGTTGGTCTTCTTTCTGACCACGCCGTTTTCCATCATAAATTCGTCATTATTGACGCTTCCTCTGGAAGAAGGCCCGGCTGCCAAAAAACCGTCGCCGATCTCAATCCCTTTGACGGCCCCGACGGAAACAAGCGCATGTGAAAGCAGCGCGTCCAGCTTTTCAAAAACCGGTTCTCCGAGCCCCGCCGGCAGTCCGTCCGCAAAACAGGTGATGCAGCCACCCACCGAATCTTTTTCTCCGGCGACCTTTTTTATGAGCTCCACTGCTTTTTCCGCAGCCTCTTTATCCGGCATGAAAACCGGATTTTTAAGGATCTCCTCCCGGTCCGTAAACGGTGCCTCCACGTCTCCGATCGAAGACGTATACGCGCAAACAGAGATTCCGAATTCCTTCAGGAGCCGGATCGCGAGCGCCCCTCCGGCCACTCTGGCCGCGGTCTCCCTGCCCGAAGACCGTCCGCCGCCCCGGTAATCCCTGAAGCCATATTTTTCCTCAAAACAAAAGTCCGCGTGCCCCGGGCGGAATTTATCCGCGATATTCGAATAATCCGCGGAATGATGGTCTTCATTTTCCATCAGAAACGCGATCGGTGTACCGGTCGTTTTCCCTTCAAACACACCGGAAAGGATGCGGATCCGGTCCGACTCCTTCCTGCTCGTGGTAATGCCCGACTGCCCCGGGCGCCGTCTGTCCAGAAACGGCTGAATATCCTCTTCCGAAAGGGACAGACCCGCCGGGCAGCCGTCAACCACCGCCCCAAGCGCCGCTCCGTGGGATTCCCCGAAGGTCGTGATCCGAAACAGATTTCCAAATGAAGAACCGGCCATGTACGCCTCCAAAAATTTCGGCACCGTGTCTTCTATGGGCCGCAGCCGCGCAGCAAATGCGCGTCTCGGCTTTGAACGAACGGATACCGGCTTTGCTTGTGTAAAACTCTCGTAGGAATTATAATAATTCAAGTGCGAAAAGTCAAAGACAAGAACGAGGAGTTTGAATTCATGTATAAATTACTGAGTACCAGCGGAAACGCGAAAAACGGACTTTTGGAAACGGTACACGGGGAGATCGAAACCCCTGTTTTCATGAACGTGGCCACGGCCGGCGCCATCAAAGGCGGCGTATCGGCAGACGATCTTCGCTCCATCAAAACGCAGGTTATGCTTTCCAACACCTATCATCTGCATGTGCGGACCGGGGACGAGCTTATTAAGGAGCTCGGCGGCCTCCACTCATTTTCCGGCTGGCACGGCCCGATTCTGACCGATTCCGGCGGGTTTCAGGTCTTCTCTCTCGCCACGCTGCGAAAGATCAAGGAAGAAGGCGTCACGTTCCGCTCCCATGTGGACGGGAGAAAGATCTTCATGGGCCCGGAGGAAAGCATGACGATCCAGTCCAATCTGGGCAGCACGATCGCCATGGCCTTTGACGAATGCCCGAACGCGCTGGCTGACCGCGCTTACGTCCAGCCCTCGGTCGACCGGACCACGAGGTGGCTTTTGCGCTGCCGGGACAAGCTGAATGAGCTTAACAGCCGTGAGGATACGATCAATCCGCACCAGCTCCTTTTCGGCATCAACCAGGGCGCGATCTTTGAAGATATACGGATCGACCACGCCCGGCGGATCCGCGAGCTCGACCTTCCCGGCTATGCGATCGGGGGACTGGCTGTAGGCGAAACGCATGAGCAGATGTATCATATTCTCGATGTGACCGTGCCGGAGCTTCCGAAGGAGAAACCGGTCTATCTCATGGGCGTCGGAACGCCGGAAAACATCCTCGAAGCCGTGGACCGCGGCGTGGATTTCTTCGACTGCGTCTACCCATCCAGAAACGGCCGTCACGGCCATGTTTACACGGCGCACGGGAAAAAGAACCTTTTGAACAAACGCTATGAAAAAGACCTCCGTCCGATCGAAGAGGACTGCCCCTGCCCCGCCTGCAAGGGCGGCTATTCCAGGGCCTATATCCGTCATCTCTTCAAGTCGGGGGAGATCCTCGGGCTGCGGTTCGCCGTACTCCATAACCTCTGCTTTTACAACCGCCTCATGGAAAAGATCCGGGCGGCCATCAAAGAGGACCGGTTCCGGATCTTCAAAGAAGAAACGATATCAGGTTTTCATGAACAAGACTAGGGAACCGCTTGATCAGCGTTTCCTGGCTATTTAACCCACCAGTTTGTGGATGTACACGCAGTTCGGTTTTTCGATCGATACGGGCTTTGCTTCCATGAGGAAATACCCTTTCTCGTAGTCGACCCGCATTGTCGTGATCTCATTCGTTTCATGATTGAGGCTCATGAAATATTTCTCGTTCGGATAGATCCCGAGCATCTTGGGATAGTCCCCGCTGATCTTGTTTTCGCAGAGCCTGGTGAGCGTTCCGTTCTCCTGGTCGATCGTAAAGACGGCCGCCGAATTTAAGCCTGCATTTGTACAGATCATGACCTTGCCGGACGCCGAGATCTCGATCCCGGAGGCAGCGCATACGTGCTCCGGATCCTTTTCGGTATTGGTCGGCACCTCCTGGATCCGCTCCAGCTTCGGGATCTTCTTTTCGATCCCGTAAGTGTAGACCTGCACCTCATCCGAAAGCTCATAGAGGATGTAAGCGAATTTCCCATTGCGGCTGAAGCGGATCATCCTCGGCCCGGACTCCATATCGCACCGCAAAATATCGACAAGAAGGAGCTTTCCTTCCTCATAATCCACACGATAAAACTTGACCTGGTCAAGTCCCGAATCCACCGCACATAAAAACTCCTGATCCGGCGTCAGCTTCACGCAGGTCACATGGGGCACAAAGTTTCTCTGCGCCACATTGCGGCTCATCCCCTTATGGAACACGCCGTCCGCGATCCCGAGGATCGATCCGCTCTCCGGATCGAGGCGCATCATCGTCACTCTCGCGTCATAATACCCGCCCACAAAGAGGAAGCGGTTTAAATCATCCACTTCAAGATAACAACCCCGCATCCCGCCGATCCACTGGTTGTTGATCGGGGTAAGATCCCCATCCGGCTCAATGCGAAAGGCCTGCACGCCCTCGTCCGCGATAGAGTACAAAAACTTTTTGTTCTTCGAGATCACCACATCGGAGGGATTATTGATCGGCACAACCTTCCGCTGCGTCATAACCCCCTTTTCGATATCAAGATCATAAAGATGGATCCCAAGGCTGTTCTCATGGGTGTAGGTCCCCACATAAGCCACATATTTTTCATTTTCTCCCATCACTACGCTCCTTCTACTCTTCTGATCATATCAAACGCTTCCGCCTGTTGTGACAATGTTAAAAACAGCAGCTGCTTCGGATGCGGCGCCGATCCGATATCCGTTCCGGTCTCATCCCGGAGCCGTTCGATCTTCACCGTCAGATTCCTTCCGTCCGGTTTCATGAGCTCCACTTCCTCGCCGACGGTGAGCTTATTCTTCTGATGGATCCTCGCGCTCCCGTCATCGGCGATCCCTTCCACGGTCCCGAGATAAACGCTGCCCTTATGCACGTCCGTTTCTTCAAAGGAAATATCCTTTTCTCCGGGTCTGCCGAAGAAAAAACCGGTCGTAAAGCCCCGGTTCACGGTTTTTTCGATCTCTCCCTCATACCAGGCTTTGTTTTCGCGATACTTTTCTTCCGACTCCAGGCAGTCGTCGATCGCCTTCCGATACGCCCTGGTCACGGTCGCCGTATAGAGCGCCGTCTTCATCCGCCCCTCGATCTTGAAGGAGTCGATGCCAGAAGATAAAAGCTCCGGAATATGTGAGATCATGGACAGGTCCTTCGAATGAAAAAGAAAGGTTCCGCGTTCCGTCTCTTCGACCGGGAAATATTCATACGGCCGCTTTTCTTCCGAAACCGCGTATCCCCAGCGGCAGGGATGGGTGCAGTCTCCCCGGTTTGAATCCCGCCCGGTCAGGAAGCTGCTGAGAAGGCACCTTCCGGAGTAGGAAATGCACATGGCGCCGTGAATAAACGCCTCGAGCTCCATCTCCTCAGGAATGTGTTCCCGGATCTCCCGGATCTCCGATAGCGACAGCTCCCTCGCCAGCACCACGCGTTCCGCTCCGAGTTCTTTCCAAAACAGCACCGTCTCGTAATTCGTATTATTTGCCTGCGTGCTGATATGAAGCGGGATATTCGGACACAGCCGTTTTGCAAGCCGCATCATCCCCGGATCCGAGATCAGGATCCCATCCAGGTCAAACGCGTCCAGCGCGAGAAAGAAGCTTTCCGCCTCCACAATATCCGCGTTATGCGCGAAGATATTGGCGGTCAGATAGACCTTTTTATTGTTCCGATGAGCAAAATCAATCCCTTCCGCGATCTCAGCCAGCGAAAAATTATCCGCGTGCGCACGCAGGGAAAATGCATCCCCGCCGAGATACACCGCATCCGCTCCGTAACGCACCGCGAGCCGCAGGCATTCGAGGTTCGCCGCCGGGGCAAGAAGCTCCGGTTTTTTCATGATACTCAACCGTCCTCTTCCTCCGTCTCGGTCTCCTCTTCCCCCTCTCCGGCCAGAGTCACTGCTATGTCATGCGTTGTCATCGCCGTATTCAGGGTATAGGTTCCGCTTTTGATCTCTTTCATGCCGGTGAGCTTATACTGGACCAGGAACACCCATTTGCTCTTCGCAAGGCCCTTATCCACCATCAGCTCCGCCAGATCCTGCTCCGACATATTCTCCCGGATCAGAACCACAACGTCCTTTCCTTCCCCTTCATCCATCGATTTCTCGGTAAAGATCCGATAACCGAAGTCATACGCGTTGCCGACCACCCAGCGTACGCTGAGGAAGGCAACCAGAATGAACAGGACGACAAGCGCAAGCCGGATCACCAGCACGATCACATTCTTCGCTTTCATAGTCTTATCCATATCTGTTCAGAACTTTGTTCCGAACAGATACGCACGGGCCGCGGCCTTCGGAATTCCGATGCGCTCCGTGCTTACCTCCG
>JAEESA010000124.1 GCA_016286115.1 Lachnospiraceae bacterium | reverse complement strand
CATGAAGCCGGAGGAAGCGGCTGCCATCTTCAATACCATGGGCAATTCCCTCGAACTTGTCGGCGAGATCCTCTGGAGCATGACCAGCGCCCAGCGCGGCGCCATCCTTGCGCAGATGGATCCCGACATCGCCGCACAGGTGACCAGGTTGATGGACCCGGAGTGATATAGGAGACAGAGGCGGTCACCGCTTTTTCTGCTTGCAGAAAAAAGCAGTGACCGCTTCTGGAACCGAACAGACCTGAGCAAGGAGCGATCCGCGAAGCGGAGAAGCGGATTGCGAAGGTCTGTAGGATCGCGGGAGTTGCGAAGCAACGGAGCAATCCGTATCAAGTCTCCCCCCTCAACCTCAAAAACTCCACATACTTCCTGAACGCCGACGGGATGGAGTAGTTCTGTGCCTCCGTGCGGTCCACGAGGAGGATCTGCTCCGGGGCGGCCTCGGTCTCTTCGATCCGGATGAGATAGCCTGTCATCTCCCATTCCACATGGGAAAAGATGTGCTTTGCCTTCGGCGCCTCTTCGATCCGAAGCGGCTTAAAGCCCATGCCCTCCACTCTTGATAGCGCCTGCTGCCGGTCCAGTTCCCCTTCCTCTCCGGGGAATTCATATAGCCCCGCCAGCAGTCCCTTCGGCGGGCGCTTCTTTAAGACCACCCGCTCCCCGTCGCGGATCAGAAGGATCGTCCTTTTCTCCTTATGCCGCTCCTTCGCTTTCTTTTTGACCGGAAAGGCCGTCTCTTCACCGTTTTGATGCGCAAGGCATAGCTTTTCCCAGGGGCACTCTTCGCATTTCGGCGGATGGTTCGGCACACAGACCAGCGCGCCAAGCTCCATCAGTGCCTGTGTCAGTTCCCGCGCGTTCGCATCCGTATATTCATTTTTCAAAAGCTCCTCCACCTCGCGGCGAAAGCTCTCTTTTCCGATGTCTTCTTTTGACGCTGTGAGCCTCGTGATAATGCGAAGCACATTCCCGTCCACCGCGGGAAACGGCTTTTGAAACGCAATGGAAAGCACTGCCCCCGCCGTGTACCGCCCGATCCCCGGAAGCGCCAGCAGCGCATCCCATTCGTCCGGCATCGATCCGCCATATGTTTCCACAAGGAGCATGGCCGCTTTCTTAAGGTTTTTTGCTCTGGAATAATACCCGAGGCCTTCCCACAGCCGCAGGAGCCGGTCCTCTTCCACCTCAGCGAGCGCCCTGATATCCGGCAGTTCCTTCATGAACCGGTCAAAATACGGCAGCACCGCCTGTACCCTCGTCTGCTGGAGCATGATCTCCGAGATCCAGACCCGGTACGGCGTCGGCTCTTCCCGCCAGGGCAGCGTCCTCGCATTCTCCCGATACCAATTTAGGAGCGGTCCGATCGCTCCGTCGATCCGATCTTTTTTCATTTTCACAGCACCCTGATCACGCCGGCGGGCTCATGCTTTTCCAGGTATTTCTCCATCGCGCGGCTTCCTACAACGCAGACGCATTTGTAGATCCCCTCCAGCCGTTCTCTTTCTTCCTTCAGTTTCTCCGGATCTGTTCCCCAGACCAGCATGACCGGCAGATCATCCGGCGTTGCTTTCGGAGTGAGCTGCTTTTCCTTTGGCAGATACTGTTTTAAGACCTGCTCCAGTTTGTCATATTTCACGGGCTTGCTGAGATAATCGTCAAAACCCATCGCCAGATAGTTTTCTCTGGCTCCCACGATCGCGTCCGCCGTCAGCGCGATCACCGGCGTGCCATTGACCAGACCTTGCCGCTTCAGTTCCTTTAAGGTCTCCTCTCCGTTCATCTTCGGCATCATCTGATCCAGAAGAATGCAATCATACTTCTTTTGCGCTGCCATAGCAAGACATTCCTCTCCGGACAGGGCCAGATCCAGACGGATCTTCGTATCCCGAAGCAGCCCTTCCATGACCTCCAGGTTCATTTCATTGTCGTCCACCGCAAGTACATAAGCCTCCGGTGCATAAAGCGTGGTCTCCTCCAGTTCCATATCCCGGATATAGCTCGAAACCGCCTTTCCGAAATCTCCGATCGGATCCGTTTTGACCACTGTCTGTGGGATTTTGGCCGTAAATACGCTCCCTTTCCCGTATTCACTTTCCACTTCCACGGTTCCGCCCATCATGTTCACAAGCCGCATGGTGATATGCAGCCCGAGCCCCGTTCCCTCGATATTACGGTTTTTCTTCTCATCCAGCCTCTGAAAGCTCTGAAACAGCTTTTCCCGGTCTTCTTCGCGGATCCCTATTCCGGAGTCCTCCACGCTTAACACCAGGAGCTTTGTAAACGCGTCCTTTCCCTCTTCGACAAAGGCTTTCACATGCACATAACCCTCTTTCGTGTATTTGATCGCGTTGTTGATGAGGTTCAGCATGACCTGGCGGATACGGATCTCATCCCCGTGAAGAACGCAGGGAATGTCCTCCGCTACCGTGAACCGATAATCCAGGTCTTTGTCCAACGCTTTCGGACGTGTAATGTTGATGACATCATTCAGGATCGAGGCCACTTCGTAATCCAGCGGTATGATCTCAAAGCTTCCGGCTTCGATCTTGGAAAGGTCCAAAATGTCATTGATCAGAGAAAGCAGCGTGTTTCCCGCGCTTTTAATGTCCAAAGCGTATTTTTTTATGCGGCTTTCCCTGGTATCGCGGAGGATCATCTCATCCATTCCGAGGATCCCGTTCAAAGGCGTCCTAATCTCATGGGACATATTCGCGAGGAAATCATCCTTGGCCTTATTGGCATGCAAGGCGTCATTGGCCTCCAGCCGGATCCCGATGAGCTGCTTGATCGTGTGGATAATGGCAAAGATCAGGAAGCCGAACATACCGATCGCCATGAACAACCCGGAGAAAACCCCATTATGGGAAAACTGATACATCAAGATCTGTGTGATGGAGGCAATTGCAAGAAAGCTGAAACCGATCGCGATAATGCGGTACGAGTAGATCTTATGCCGAAAAAGATCCATTAGCATCGTGACCGACATCACGACGATGCTGAATGCCGCAGCCCCTCCGGCCAGCGGAAAGGTTTTCACAAGCGAAGCGGTTCCGGAAATGAGAAGCACGATGCTGATCGCGAAGGCGGCGATATCGATCAGTTCTGCTATGATGAGCGCCTTGCGGTATCTCCCCTCCTGCAAAGAATCAATAAAGATAAGAAACGGCATCGGCATGATCAGGACCATCAAAAACGGCGTGTCCGACATGACCGAAATATTCCGTGAATAAAACTGCCGGAAAACAGAATTGGACAGTACCCAGCAGGCGCCGATGATCACGCCGAGAGAAAGATGCTGCATCTCCAGATACTTCCGGTGAATGATCCGGTATACAATGGACGCAACAAAGCTGATAAACCCAAGCAGCAGGATCGAAAGACCCACCAGAAGTTCGGGCCCGAATTCCTTCAGCAGATAGGAAAGAACCCCAAAACGCGTTCCGATAAATACATCATAAAGCATGCCGGAATTGTACTCATAAAAGACCCTGAGCGTCTTTCCCGCATCACTTGGGTAAAGAGAGGCCATCACATAACACTCGGCGGAGCGGTCGCCAAGGAGGCCGTAATCCTCCACGCTATACTCCTCCCTGAGCTCATCCTCCACATAGATCTTCATGTCCATGCCGCGGAATACGAGCGCGTTCACATCCGGATCCAGATCCTCCGGCAGCTTCGTTTCCAGCCAGATATCCCCATCCGTATGCCCCGGGATCGTTATAGGCACACGGCTCCCGTCTTCCTTCACTTCAAACCAGCTGTCTCCCGGCAGCGTGTCACAGATATCCCCGCTGATCGGTACATTGGCGGGAAACAGAAAATGTCCGAAGATGATATATAAAAATACAATGGATACAATAACGGAAACCGCTATTTTGATTTGCTTCATACAGGTCCGCCTTTCTGCACCAATTATACAACATCCTTCCGTATTTTTCTTCCAGTATCGTAAATGCCTACTTTTTCTCTTTTTCCTTCACGCTCTTGAGGAGCAAAAACGTGTCACGGTAATTTGCCTGGCGGGCGGTGGTCAGAAGATAATTCACATCCATTTTCAGATCCTCATCCTCAAAAAGCTCCAATATCCAGGCCGCATAGCGGGTCCCCGCGCCCTCCTTCAGCTCCTCAATGTAATCCTCCAGCGTCTTCCCGCGGTTATAGCTCCGCCCCACCGTATCCGTTGCCGCGTCCAGGCAGTCCGCGCATAACACCAGGTCGATAATGGGTTTATCCTTGCTCTCACAGCTCTTAAAATCCTCAGGATAACCCTTTGAATCATCATGGAACCTGTGATGCCCTAACGCAACCTCCGCGTAGATCCGGGTCGACTCATGGCTTGAAAGCAGTTCATAACCGATCTTCGGATGCGATCTGATGATATTGAATTCCAGATCAAGAAGCCTTCTTCCGTATACAAAGATCGTGTCGATGATCGGGATCTTCCCGAAGTCATGGCACAGCGCTGCATGATAAGCAAAGGAAAGGATCGTATCCCTCTTCTCCTTCACTTCTTCAACGGTCTTCGTATCCATCACGCCGATCAATATCTCCGGCTTGATCTCAATGAGATACATGCACAGACATTCCGTGATCTGCCCGACCATCTTCGAATGCACATACGTCGGCGGATGCATGGCGGCCAGCGCCTGCAGGCCGAACTCCTCAAAGGAGATCCCGCTCGGCACCTCGATGAACCGCCGGACCGCCTCGCTGAAATACTCCATCATGAACGAAAGAGAGCCGGCATTTGGCATGTTGAACATGTAGGCGCTGAGGTTCTGATACAGCCGTTTCATCAACGCCATATCCTTAACGTTCCGTTTCCGGTTCTTCAGCAAGCACAAAAGCTCTACAGGGATCAGCACATTCGCAAAATTCCCGTCCGCGCGGAAGTCCTCCCTGTTCCTCGCCTCATACGTATCCAGCAGGATCTTTTTATACTCATGTCCCGTCATTTTTCCGGCAAGAAAACGGTTTCTCGCCAGCTCAAAGGGAATGGATTCCTGCCCGTTCAGCTGCGCGAAATACTCGGGGTCGGATTGGATCAATTCCTCCATCTCATCCGCAGCGACAAGGATCCGCTCCATCTGGTTTTGCGTAAATCCTCTCGCGTTCCCGATATCGGTGCACTGAAGGTAATACTCCAGCATCCGGAAACGGTAATACTTCCAGTCAAACCCGGGCATCGCATCGACATAGAAAGGGTCTTCCGGGATCTTTTTCATTTGATCCAGAAAATCCAGCGTCCACTCGTTTTCCTCCGGATCCGTGGTCCGTTCCGAGAAGGCGGACAAAAATCTCGCATTCGTCAGAACGAGGCCGCGAAGCTCTTCATCCTCGATCTTCAGGAACTTATCTTTGTCCAAAAGCCCCACGAACCAGTTTCCAATCTTCTCACCCTTTTTCTTGAACTCCAGACTGATCTCGGGGTTCGGCGTGACCCGCTCCGTCATGTTCATCATGGAATAGAACGCCGTGTACGCCGCGTCCATCCGCAGGATCAGGTTGTCCAGCTCGTGCTTCTCCTCCGCATCCTGCATGAGCCGTTCCGACACCATCGACACGATCGGAAGATCCAGATTCGCGAAATCCGTCACGTCCTCGGTCATGCTGAGAAGCTTTTCGCTGAACTCGCTCATCTTCTCAATGTCTTCCTCCGAGATCGCGGTGTCCGAGCCCAAAATGGGATAGAGGATATGATCCAGCATTTCCCTGTTATCGGAAGCAAGCTGCCCGATGGTCTGAAAGTTCTCCCGAAGCCGCTGGCTGTAGAACTCCGCATCGTCCACTTCATAGATCACCGGGGAGCTCAATTCCCGGATCTTCGCCATTCGTTCTACAAAATGATCAAATTCTTCATTTTCCGAATGCATTTCCATACTAAAAACCGGTTCTTTCTAATGCAAAACAATAATACCCTTTACCATCATACTACTTCTTCCCCGCGCTTACCATTTTTTTATTCGTGCAGGAGGACTTTCCCTCCTGCTCACCGCGGCTATGCGTAAGAAAACCCCTGCCGGTTTCCCGACAGGGGCTTCGTATTTTCACTTAAACCTCTTCCAATCGTCTTACTCTTGCTTTACGGTTTCCGGCTTTCTTCATCTGCTTTCGGATCGCCTTCACATCCTTCTTGGAGCCGATGACCCATATCGTAAGGTTCTTACTCGTCCCCTTTAAGGAATTGCTGCCGAACTTCGTTCCGCCGAAAACGGTCAGACCCCGGAGATCCTTCGCCTTCTTCAGTGCCTTCGGCAGGATCTTCTTCACGGTTTCGGGAAGCACGAGCTGCGTGACTCCCGCACACTCCTTCAGGACATTCTTTCCGATCGCGACCACGACATACACTTTACCATCCGCCGCTTTGATCTCGGAAGGAATGACCACCTCGGTTCCCGTAGTCTCCACCTTCCTGAGGGTCAGGCTTCCTTTCTCGCCCACCTGATACTCGACGGTGCTCTTTTCTTCCCCCTGCTGCTCCAGGGTACTGATCTTTTCCGCCTTTCCTTCGGCCCCAAACGTCACGGTGGAGCCGCTCACGGTATCGCCGACGGTCTTGGTTTCACTGATCGAGCCGGAGCCGTCCTCTTTCGTCACGCTCTCTTTTTCGAGGATCCCATTCTCATTCTCCACCCTCGACTTCTCGGTCACTGTGCCTTTGGCATCCGTCTCCCGGCTGGCTTCTTTTGTTTCCGTCGGATTCCCTTCCGGATCCTTTGCCACAAAGGTTTCCGTATAATCTTTATCGGGCTCTGTCACCTTCTCGTACTCTGTGGTGGAGCCGTCGCTTTCCCAGGTATCCTTCGTTTCGGTCACGACCTTCGTCTTTTCATCGGTCGTTTTCGAGGAGGTTTCCACACTCATCTTACCGTTGGCATCCGTCTCCACGATCCGTTCCTTAAAGTCTCCGTTCGTCTCGGTCACGGTGGTTTTTTCCGTCACGGATCCGTCCTTTCCTTCGGTCTTCTCGATCCTGGTCTCCGACCCGTCGGTATTCTTCACCGTCGTGATCTCGGTAATCGTGCCATCCGGGTTCTTCACGATACTGGTCACCGGATCCTCAGCCGGGGTCTTCCCTTCCGTCGGATCTTCTCCCGGAAGCACGATCGGTTCCGGTTCCGGCTCGGGTTCCGGTTTCGGTTCCGGTTTCGGCTCATCATCTCCGTTGTCGATCCAGCCGCCGTTTCCGCCGCCGTTGTCGTCATTATTTCCGCCATCATCCGGATCAACGGGAGCCGGTGTGATCTCAAAGGTCAGGTTCACAGTTCCTTTATAGCTGCCGATCCCATACACGGTCACGGTCGCGGTCCCGGCATTCGTATTTGCCTTATAAAGTACCGTGTAATCCGTTCCGGGCACAAGCTGATGCGCGCCGTCATAGATAAAGACTTCCGGCTCGATCACGCTTCCGGTGTAGGAAGCGCTCGTCACGGCCAGTGCGGCATCCAGCGTTGAAATATCTGTTCCTGAATCGTTGCCGCTGATGGAAAGGTTCGTCGTGTCGGTATTGCTGCTGGCGGAAATCGCCTGCAGGCTCCCGCCACTGACCGTGCTCACCTGTCTTATCGTTCCGCCGTTCACCTGCAGGGATGCTCCCGTCACAGCCACGGCAACGCTGGTGGCATTCACATTGTTCATCGTGATCGAAGGATTCCCGTCAGTATCCGTACCCACCTCGATCAACTGCCTCTGCGTACTCCCATTAGGAGCGTTGATTGCTCTGTTTGCCGCACTCCCCTTTCTTCCGATATATCTCGTATATCTCGTCGACGGGGCAGGTATCTGTGCGCCCGAACCATTCACAGTAACACCGTCTTCGGTTCCATTTTGGAACGTTACCGTATATGTTTCACCCGAACCGGCGTAAACTGCGGCGGAGCTTTCATTGTTTTCCGCATTGACGGCGGTAGACACCTTGCCTGCCTCCGTATTCACATCCACGCTTCTGTCTCCGTCGACCGAGGTCACATGCAGGCTCCCGCCGGTCGTATTGCTGACGACGCTCTCTCCGGCAGGCACCGATACAACATTGCCATCCGCTATGGGGATATGGCTTTCGAGAGCGGAGCCTGACACGACCATCCCGAGAGACGTCTGACCGATCACGTTTTCTTCCTTCCCTTCCGTCACAGTCAGCTGTCCGTCATTCACCTCGGCAAGCGTCTCGCCCGTCGGCGTCTGGATCTCAAAGTCATCCGAATCCACCCGCATGTTACGCATACGATATCTCATACGATATCTCATTCTGTAGCGCATACGATATCTCATTCTGTAGCGCATACGGTATCTCATACGATAACGCATTCTGTAGCGCATGCGATATCTCATTCTGTAGCGCATACGATATCTCATACGATAACGCATTCTGTAACGCATACGGTATCTCATCCGATAACGCATTCTGTAGCGCATACGATATCTCATACGATAACGCATACGGTATCTCATCCGATAACTCATTCTGTAGCGCATACGATAGCGCATACGGTAGCGCATGCGATATCTCATCCGATAGCGCATCCTGTAACGCATACGATAGCGCATACGGTATTTCATTGTACTTCCAAACTGATTTCGAATTTGTTCAACCGTGGCTCCGTTTTGAATTGCCTGCTGGAAAGCAGTTTCGTTACTGTTATCCCAAGAACCACTTGTATCATTCACATCGGCAACGCCATACTGGCCAAACCAGTATTCATCCGACCGTACCGGATCTGACGGGTCATCGGTCCATTGCTGGCTGGCGGGCAGATTTGGGGTGGTATCAACGCCGTACTGGTTAAACAGCGTATCATCCGACGGAATTTGCCCGTCCCCGACTGCCGCAGGTCTCGTGCTTGTTCCGGTTGTCCAGGAATAGTTGGTATCCAACGCCACGCCGAATTTTTGAAACAGCGTCTCGTCCGTCGGAATGGTACCCTGCCCATCCTCTGCTGTCGCTGTACTCGCTCCTTCCGTCCATTCCTGGCCGGATGCCGGATTTGGAGAGGTATCCACGCCGAACAGGTTGTACAGTGTTTCATCTCCCGGAATCGTTTCCCCGGTCAGTGCGGCCTGTGTCGTTGCGTT
>JAEESA010000123.1 GCA_016286115.1 Lachnospiraceae bacterium | reverse complement strand
GCAGGAAGCGCTGGAAAAACTGACAGCCAATAAGTACGACGGCGTGCTTTTGGATGTCAATATGCCGCGCATGAACGGACTTGAGCTGTTGGACAAGCTTCGGGAGAAGCGTATTCAGACCACCATCATCATGGTCAGCACAGACACCACGGAAAACGCGGATGTCACGATACGGGCCCTGGAGAAGGGGGCGGTAGACTTTGTAACGAAGCCTTCCAACGTCGTCGAGGCAAAGGGTGTTGCATTCCGGGAAAATATCACAACGGTTTTAAATGCCGTCATCGGCTCGGATCGAAAGGACGCCAAACGCTTTGGCTCCGCGGCGAAGAAGGTTACGCCGGGCGTACGGCGGGTGCCGAGGAGCGCTGCCGCAGGCCGTGGTTCAAGACTGATCGCTTTAGCCTGTTCGACCGGCGGACCGAAGGCTCTGCAGAGTGTGATCCCGTTCATGGATCCGAACGTGGACGCCCCGATGGTGCTCGTGCAGCACATGCCGAAGGGCTTTACAAAATCCATGGCGGACCGCTTAAACGAGGTCAGCAAGATCAACGTCAAGGAAGCCGAAGAGGGAGATATCCTGAAAAAAGGCTGGGTCTATGTAGCACCGGGCGGATGGCATTTGGAGGTGAAAAAAGGCAGTGACGGGCAGCACAGATGCCACCTGGACGATTCGCCTCCGATCGGCGCATTGAAACCCTGCGCGGACGTGATGTACAAGAGCCTGTGTGACAGCGGGTTCGATGAGATCACCTGTGTGGTACTGACCGGCATGGGAGCAGACGGAACCAAGGGGATCACGGAGCTTGCCAGGAAAAAACCGGTGCATGTCATCGCACAGAACGCGGAAACCTGTGTGGTATACGGAATGCCAAAGGCCATTGCGGAAGCGGGGCTTGTGGACGAGGTTGTTCCTCTGACCGAGGTTGCGAACACGATTAAAAAGAACGTGGGGGTACATTAGCATGGATGTAAGCCAATATCTTGAAATTTTCATTGACGAGACCAGCGAACACATTCAGTCTCTGTCAGACTGCATCATGGTTCTGGAGAAGGAACCGGACAACAAGGACACGGTGAATGAGATCTTCCGCGCCGCTCACTCCTTAAAGGGAATGGCGGGTACCATGGGGTTCAAGCGGATGCAGCATCTGACGCATACGATGGAGAACGTTTTCCAGGAAGTACGCTCCGATAACGTGAAGGTGAACAGCGCCATGATCGACGTTTTGTTCAAATGCCTGGACGCGATCGAGGGCTATCTGGAGAATGTAAAAGCGACCTCCAACGAAGGCGAAGACGACAATGAAGCTCTTGTCAAGGGTCTGAACGATTTCCTTGAGGCTGCAGAGAGCGGCGGAACGGTGGAAGAAGCCGCGCCGGCCGCGGATGCGGGCGCCGAAGGCGGGGAAGCCGCAGGAGAAACCGAGAAGAAATATCTGACAGCCGGAAAGGCGGAAGCGGCAAGAGAAGCCATTAAGACAGCCATGGACAACGGCATGAAGGTCTATGGGCTGACGGCGTATATCAATAAAGAGTGCCTCCTGAAGGCGGCGCGCGCATTTCTCGTATTCAAAGCGGTGGAAGAGATCGGCAGCATTATCTTCTACGATCCTTCTTCACAGGATATCGAGGACGAGAAGTTTGAATTTGATTTCAGCTTTTTCCTGGAGACCGAAACGGGCGAACTGGACCAGATCATCGAGGCCGCCAAGGGCGTGACCGAGATCGATACGGTGGTGGGCGAACTCATCACGGAAGAGATCCTGAAGGAAGAGGCAAAGCAGGCCGAGGCGGACGAGGAAGCCGAGGCGGCAGAGGAAGCGGCAAGAGAAGCGGCACAGAAGGCGGAAACGAAGCAGGCGAATGTGCCGGCAACAACAACGCAGGCCAGCGCGGCTTCGGCACCGGCGCCCGCAGCCTCCGGCGGAGACAAGGGCGGCTCGCAGCCCGCCAAGAGCAAGGCAGTGACTGCGCGTACGATCCGTGTGGATATCGAGAAGCTCGACTCCCTGATGAACCAGGTTTCCGAGCTGATCATCGCAAAGAACGGCCTTGTCGCAGCGCATAATTCCCAGGGCATGTCCCAGCAGGAAGCGACCGAGCAGATCGAGTATCTGGAACGCATCACAACAAGCCTTCATGAATCCGTTATGAAGGTCCGCATGGTTCCGATCGAGAGCACTGTGAATAAATTCCCGCGTATGATCCGCGATCTGTCGAGAAAGCTCAACAAGAAGATGGACCTTTATATGTCCGGTGAAGAGACCGAGCTGGACCGTACCGTGGTGGACCAGATCGGCGATCCGCTGCAGCATCTTCTTCGTAACTCCGCGGACCACGGGATTGAGTCTGCAGAAGTCCGTGCCGAAAGAGGAAAGCCCGAGACCGGTACCATCAAGCTCAACGCTTTCCAGGAAGGCAACAACGTTATCATCGAAGTAGAGGACGACGGTGGTGGAATTGACACCGAAGCCGTGAAAGCGAAGGCTTTGGAACGCGGCGTCATCACTCCCAGCCAGGCCGAGAACATGAGCCAGAAGGAGATCATCAACCTCCTGTTCCTGCCCAGCTTCTCGATGGCAAAAACCATTACCGATATCTCCGGCCGCGGCGTTGGTCTTGATGTTGTAAAATCCAACATCGAAGCGCTCGGCGGTGACGTGGAAGTCAAAAGTACATACGGAGAGGGCTCGAAATTCATTGTCCGTCTGCCGCTGACACTGGCCATTATCCAGTCTCTGATGGTAGAGATCCGGAATGAGAAATACGCGATCCCGCTGGCATCGATCCAGACCATTGAAAATACGCCGCTGACGGATATCAAGTTCGTGGAATCCAAAGAAGTGATCAACCTCCGCGGCACGGTCATTCCGATCGTTCGTCTGGATAAGATCCTTGAAGTGGAACCCGAGCAGGAAGACGGCGAGAGCCTGACCGTCGTGATCGTACGCAAAGGCGATACGATGACCGGTCTTGTGGTTGACAACCTGATCGGACAGCAGGAGATCGTTATCAAGTCTCTCGGCAAATACATCAAGAACAGCAAGCTCATCAGCGGCGCTACGATCCTCGGTGATGGCGAGGTCGCTCTGATCCTTGATGTGAATACATTAATGTAGGAGGTAGGTCATGGCTGATTTAGAAGTTTTGGATGAAATAACAGAACAGTATATCGTTGTCCGTCTGGGCGGCGAGGAATTTGGGATCGGTATCGGCTATGTGGACAATATCATCCGCATGTGCAGCATCACGCGTGTCCCTACGGCTCAGTTTTATTTCAAAGGAGTGATCAATCTCCGCGGCGAGGTGGTGCCGGTCATGAGCATCCGCAAGAAGATGGGCCTGGAGGACGACGAGACAACGGATAAGAGCCGGATCATCATCCTCAAGCTGGAAGATCATGAACTGATCGGGATCATCGTGGATGCAGTGAGCGAAGTAGTGAACCTGGCTAACTCCGCAATCGAAGCCCAGAGAAAGGATTCCAGCTCCGTTGAGGATACCTATATCAGCGGAATCGGAAAGGCGGGAAGCCGGCTGATCTCACTGTTTGATATCAATGCGATCATTGAGGACAAGGAAAGCGCATAAGGAGAAGGAAAATGAGCAAATTTGAATCATTGCAGGAGGTTAATGAAAAGTATTTTGATGTCCTGAAGGAGATCGGAAATATCGGCGCCGGAAATGCAACGACATCCATAGCCAACATGCTTGGCTTAAAGATCGACATGAAGGTACCGGCGGTGCAGCTTCTTAACTTCCAGGAACTGGAAACGGCCATCTGCCCCGAAGAGGAAGTCATTGTCGGGATCTTCCTCGGCGTTACGGATGACATTACCGGCAGCATGATGTTCCTGATGCGGTTGGAATCCGCCAGATATCTTGTGAACATCCTGATGATGAGCCCTGATAATACCTCGACCGAGTTTAATGAAATGGAATTATCGGCTCTTCAGGAGATCGGAAACATCATCGCCGGATCGTATCTGAATGCATTGGCAACAATGACGAACTTAAAGATCCAGCCGACCGTTCCGCATCTTGCGATCGACATGGCAGCCGCGATCCTTTCGGTACCGGCCATCATGTTCGGTATGGACGGGGACAGCGCGTTGATGATCTCCACGGAATTTGGGGATGATGTCAAGATCGACGGTCATTTTATCCTGCTCCCTGAGCTGGATTCGTATGACAAGATACTGACGGCACTCGGGATCCCCGTGTAGGATCCGTGAGAGAAGTATTTTCGAAGACAGGGTAATGGGGAAAGTTCGAAGATCCGAAAATCGGGAGAATAAGTAAATGGCAGAAACAATTAAGATCGGAATTGCCGACATAGCGGTCAGTAAAGCGCCGAATGTGATCACAACCCTGGGATTGGGTTCCTGCATCGGCATTGCCATGTATGATCCGCAGACCAAGATTGGCGGGTTGGTACATGTGATGCTTCCGGACAGCACGAAGATCCGGGCAGGAGCATCCGCCAACGCAGCTAAATTTGCGGATACGGGGATCCAGCAGCTTTTGGACATGATGCTGAAAGCGGGAGCCAGTAAAGCGAGGATCACGGCGAAGATCGCCGGCGGGGCAAAGATGTTCGCTGTCGGCGGAACATCGGATGTAGGAAATGTGGGAGACCGTAATGCCGAAGCGTCCCGGGCGAAACTGAAACAACTCGGGATCCGTATCGTTGGAGATGACTGCGGCGCGAACTATGGGCGCACCGTGGAACTGCATTGTGACGACGGTAAATATGTCATCAAGGCGGTCGGAAAGCCGCTGAGAACTTTATGAAAAAGGCGAAAAATATCGCGCCGATTATCATGCTCCTGGCCGGAGCGGTTACTGTGGCGGTGGGATTGATCGCAAAACTGCCTTTTTCGGCATTTGTCAGAAACCTTGCCATCGTTCTTGTGATCTTTTACATCCTGGGCTGTATCGTTCAGGAAGTGGTGGAGCGGAATTTTAAAGAAGAAGAGCCGCCCGAAGGAGAGGAAGGCGAAGAAGGCGAGGGAGAGCAGGAAGAGGCAGAAGGAGAACCTGCAGAAGGAGAAAAAACCGAAGAAAATCTGTATACGGACGGACCGGAAGAGTCACCGGAAGACAGATAATAAGCGGATTCGGATTGAAGCATGGAGAAGGACAAGCTTTGGGAAGCCTACGGAAAAAAGCGAACACCGGAGATCAGGGAGCAGCTCATCATTGAGTATGCTCCGCTTGTTAAGCTGGTTGCCGGAAGACTGTCCATGTATCTCGGCTACAATGTTGAATATGATGATCTTGTAAGCTACGGCGTGTTTGGTCTCATCGACGCGATCGATAAGTTTGATCCGAATAAGGAAGTGAAGTTTGAGACTTACGCTTCCCTTCGGATCCGCGGTTCGATCCTCGACCAGATCCGCAAAATGGACTGGATCCCGAGGACCGTGCGGCAGCGGCAGAGAGCCATTGACGAAGCCGTTAAAAAGATCGAGATGGAAACCGGGAAGACCGCTTCGGACGAAGCGATCGCAAAGGAACTGGGCGTTTCGGAATCGGAATACACCGATTGGCAGACACAGATCAATGTGACCAATGTCGTGTCGCTGAACGAGTTTGTGGATGCCGGAAACGAGCCGGTCCAGGAATCCAGAGGAAATTCTCACTTTGCGCAGCCTGAAGAGGTGGTGCAGGAGGAGGAACTGAAAAAAGTGCTCGCGGAAGCATTGGGTACGCTTACGGAGAGGGAACAGCGCGTGATCACTTTATATTATTATGAAGAACTGACACTCAAGGAGATCGCTTCCGTTTTATCGGTGTCAGAATCCCGGGTCAGCCAGCTCCATACCAAGGCGCTGTCTAAGATGAAGGGAAAGATGGGAGCGTATATGGGGATCCTTACCGGATCCTGATCGTAAACACGGGGGTGTGCTATGGCGAAAAACGGGTATTTTCAATTGGACCTGCAGCCGGACGGATCATACATTATTCTGTTTCCTGAGGAAGAAGGCGGGGAACCGATCAATCTGAAAGAACTGACAGGGTATCTTTCCGGAAACGGGTTCCCGGGCCCGGATCTTTCCATGCTTTCCACGGCATTGACGAATCTGGATAAAGAGAAAAAACTTAAGATCGGGGGACCGGTCGATTTTTTCGTTAATGAGACCATGAGCATGGACATCTCCTTTGACCGGATGAAGCTGACCTGCCGTTTTTACCCGCCCTCGGAAAAGGGCAGCCCGCTTACGGCGGATGCGATCATTTCCGACCTCGGCTATAAGGGGATCCGGTTTGGGATCAAAGAGGACGTGATCGAGCGCTTTATCAATGAGCGGAATTATTGCACGGATTATGTGCTGGCCGAGGGAAAACCGCCAAGGGTTGGGCATGATTCAAAGATCGAATATTTCTTCAATACGCAGATCTCCACAAAACCCAAGACAAATGCGGACGGTTCGGTGGATTACCGGGATCTGGACTTAGTCAGCGCCGTGGAAAAAGGCGACCGGCTCGCGCATCTGACGCCGGCCGATCCGGGAGAGCCGGGCTGCGATGTGAACGGCGGCTCGATCAAGCAGCCGGATGTCAAACGAGATAAATTGCAGTTCGGACGAAATATCCGCCTCAGCGAGGACGGGCTGGATATCTTCTCCGAGGTGACCGGCCATGCCTCCTTGGTGCAGGGGCGGGTTTTTGTATCGGATGTATATGAGGTCCCCGCAAACGTGGATAACTCCACGGGAAATATCCAGTATGACGGAAATGTCCATATCAAGGGAGACGTGCAGACCGGCTTTTCGGTGGCGGCATCGGGAAACGTGATCGTGGACGGAACTGTGGAGGGCGCGAAGATCCACGCCGGCGGACAGATCATCATTCGCGAGGGGATCCACGGCATGGGAAAGGGCATGATCATCGCGGGCGCTTCCGTGATCTGCAAGTTCATTGAGAACGCCTTTGTACGGTCCGAAAAGGGCTCAGTCAGCGCCGACATCATCCTGCACAGCAAGGTGGACGCCGGGGATTCGATCCAGATCAAGGGAAAGAAAGGGATGGTCACCGGCGGGAAGCTTCGGGCGGTGAGGACGATCGAAGCGGACTATATCGGTTCGGAAATGGGTGCCGCGACGGAACTCGAGGTCGGAGCGGATCCCGGAAAGGTGCAGCGCCACCAGGAGCTGCAGAAACAGATCGCGGAAATGGAGGCGGATGTGGAGAAACTGAAACCGATCCTCCTGACCTTTACCAAAAAGATCCAGTCCGGTGAACAGCTGGATCCGAAAAAACAGCAATATGTGCAGATGCTTGCGCAGCAGATGAAAACCCAGCAGACAAAGCTGCAGGAGCTGATGGCGGAAGACAAGAAGATCAGCCAGCTGATCCAGGATAACGGCACAGCCAAGGTGATCGTGAACCGCACCTGTTACCCCGGTGTGACGATCAAGATCGGAAGCGCATCGACGACTTTAAAGACCAAGCGGGATTATTGCCAGTATGTTTATGAAGCCGGAGATGTGATCGCAAAACTCAAGTAAGGAGAAGCTTATGTCCATACGTCCCGTTGACTTTGGAATGATACAGAACAGCCAGGAAGTCGGAAACGTTCGCCAGAACGAGAACCAGCGGCCTGTTGTGGAACAGCAGACCATGCAGATCGCGCAGGACCAGCAGCAGGAGATCCAGAAGGATACCGTGGCCCGGGCGACGGAAAAGGACGACGAAAACCGTTATGACGCAGCCGAAGGCGAAGGCGGCGGCAATGCCTCTTATCAGGGGAAAGGACGCAAAAAGAAAGAAGCGGAAGAAGAGAAAAAAGACCGCGTCGTGATCAAGGGACAAGGCGGAGGTTTCAATATTACCATATGATCATTTTAGAATTGGGACTGATCGCCGTGGGCGCGGTGTTCGTGATCGCCAGCTTCTTCCTGACGGACAAGCTTTCGCCGAAGGATCTGACGGAGATCGCGCAGCGCTCGGAAAAAGAGATAAAGACCATCCTGGACAAGGAACTGGCCGGAGCGGAAGGGAAGATCCAGGACGCCATCGATGAAGCGGTGGAGGGGTCCCTCATCAAGGTGGAGAGGTCTCTGGATCTGGAAACAAACGAAAAGATCGCCGGGATCTCGGATTATTCGGATACGGTCATGCAGGATATGCATAAGCTTCACGAGGAGATCGTTTTCCTCTACAGCATGCTGAATGACCGGCATGAAGAAATGAAAAAGACGGCGCAGGATGTGCAGACGCTGACGAAAGAGGTCCGGTCCGTCGAGCAGCGCTGGGAAAACGAGCACATCGCAAGAACCGCCGCCGCTGCTGCGCCGGAAGAAACAGCGCTGAAAGAGCCGGCGCAAAACGCCCCTCAAAACGCCCCTCAAAACGCGGAAACCGAGGAAACGCCGGAAACAAGCGTTTTGGTTGAAAAGGAAAGTGAACCGGAGGCGGAGATAAAGGGTGCGCCGGAAGAGGAAACGGCTCCCGAAGGCGTTTCGGAACCCGCCGTAAGCACGAACCCCATGCATGAAAAGATCTTGGCGATGGCTGCGGAGGGAAAGGATGCCGTCGCGATCGCAGAGGAGATGCATCTTGGCGTGGGAGAGGTCCGGCTGATCGAAAACCTCTACGCGAGAAAAGAGGAGGCCGCCAATGAGACTTAAATACTATCTCAGGGGCGCAGGGATCGCCATGATCCTCACCGCCGCGGCCCTTATGATCGGGAACCGCGCGATCCCGAAGGAAGAGAGGGGTTCCTCCACCGAGGTCAGCACCGAAACGGAACGGGAACCGTCGATCGCGGAAGCACTGGAAAAAAACAGTACGGAAAAAGCGACGGAAAAAACCACCGAAACGCCTTCTTCGGAAAAACAGGCAGAGACTGAGACGGTTTCATCTGAAAAAACGACGGAAGAAACCGGGATCACACAAACGACCGAGGTGGATGAAGACGGGCGGACCGTAGTGACCGTGCATGAACGCAGCACGGAAGAACCGGAAACGGAGACGGAAGAGAGCACGACGCAAGAATCGTCAGAGCCCGAACGCGAAACGGAAACGCAGGCAGAGACCGAGACGGAAAAACCGGTGCAAAAGGGCCCCGTCGAGATCCGGATCGACCGCGGAGACGGCCCCAC
>JAEESA010000122.1 GCA_016286115.1 Lachnospiraceae bacterium | reverse complement strand
TCTTTTCGCCGCTCTGCTCGCGCGCGGGCGGCGTTCGGCGTAAGCCGAAATGTTTCTTCTCGCCGCCCTGCGCATAAAAAAGAAGTGCCGCGCACTAGGCGCGGCACCGGTTAATCCAGATTAGTTGATCGCATCCTTCAGAGCCTTGCCGGCTTTGAACTTCGGCGCTTTGCTTGCCGGGATCTTCATCTCTTTTCCGGTCTGCGGATTGCGTCCGGTACGAGCTGCTCTTTCGCTCACTTCAAAGGTACCGAAGCCCACCAGCTGGATCTTCTGGCCCTTCTTCAGCTCCTCAGCCACCACATCCGTGAAAGCCTTGATCGCGTTTTCCGCATCCTTCTTGGAAAGAGCTGTCTTGTCAGCGATCGCTGATACTAATTCTGCTTTGTTCATCTTACGTTCCTCCTCTATTCCTTTTGGTTCAATGACACTTTACTATTTATACTTGTTTTATTCCCATTTGTCAAGGAATAAACGGGATTAAACCCCCGCAATCTTACGGATTTCTTCCAGAAGCGCCTTCGCCTTCTGCCGGCCGTCCTCAAAGTCGTTTCCGCGGACTCCGATGTAGAACTTGATCTTGGGTTCGGTACCGGAGGGGCGGACGCAGACCCATGCGTTCTCGGAAAGCTCATAATACAGCACGTTGGATTTCGGCAGCCCGGTAGGAGTCGTGGCGCCGGAAGCGAGGTCCGTAACGGTATCCGCCGCGTAATCGCGGATCTTCAGGACCGTATAGTCGCCCATGGTCTTCGGCGCATCGCCGCGGAGACGGGTCATCGTGTTATCGATCTCCTTCAGGCCGTCGATCCCCTTCAGCGTCACGGAGGTCACATCCTCGGTGTAGAAGCCGTATTTCTCATAGAGCGCCAGCATGGCGTCCCAAAGCGTCATGTTCTTTGTCTTGTAATACGCCGCCGCTTCGCATAAGAACATGGAAGCTGCCACCGCGTCCTTGTCTCTCGCATAGGTGCCGGGAAGGCAGCCATAACTCTCCTCCATGCCGAAGACATAGGAGCCTTTCCCCGTCGTTTCGAATTCCAGGATCTTCTGTCCGATGTACTTGAAGCCGGTGAGAACCTCGATGAGCTCGATCCCGTAGGACTTTGCGATCGCATCCGCCATGGTCGTGCTGACGATGGAGCGGATATAGGCGCCGTCTGAGGGAAGGATGCCTTTTTCCTTCTGCTGGCTGATGATGTACTCGCCGATGAGGCAGCCGGACATGTTTCCGGTCAGCGGATGGTATTCGTTTGTTTTCTGGTCCTTTACATACACGCCCAGACGGTCTGCGTCGGGGTCTGTCGCCAGGATCAGATCGGCGTTCTTCTCCTTGCCGAGCGCCACGCCGAGCTCAAAGGCCTTTTCGGTCTCGGGGTTCGGATATCCGACCGTCGGGAAATCTCCGTCCGGCAGCTCCTGCTCCGGCACGACGAACACGTTCTCAAACCCGATCTCCTTTAAAATCCTGCGGACCGGGATATTACCTGTACCGTGAAGAGGCGTGTACACGATCGTGATGTCCTTTCCGTTCCGGTCGATGCAGTCCTGACGAAGGATCAGCTTTTTGATCTCGGCCATATACGGTCCGTCCACGTCTTCGGCGATCGCCTGATACAGGCCTTTTTCCTTCGCCTCATCGAGTTCCATGGTCAGAACCGTGCTCCAGTCGGTAACGGCCTTCACTTCATCCATGATCCCCTTGTCATGCGGCGGCGTGATCTGCGCGCCGTCTTCCCAATATACCTTGTATCCGTTGTATTCCGAAGGATTGTGGCTGGCTGTGATGTTGATCCCGGCGACGCAGCCGAGAAATCTCACTGCAAAGGACAGCTCCGGTGTGGGGCGGAGCGAGGAGAACACATAGGCCTTGATCCCGTTGGCCGCCAGGCAAAGTGCCGCGGAATCTGCAAATTCCGGCGAAAAATGCCTGGAATCGTAAGAGATCGCCACTCCCTTCGCCTCCAGATGCTGTTTCTTGATGTAGTTTGCCAGTCCCTGGGTCGCTTTCCGCACCGTGTAGAAGTTCATCCGGTTGGTTCCCGCACCGATCACGCCGCGAAGTCCCGCCGTTCCGAATTCCAGATCCCGGTAAAACCGGTCCTCGATCTCCTTCTCGTCCGAGCGGATGCTCTCCAGCTCTTTCTTTGTCTCCGCATCAAAATACGGATCCGAAAGCCAGGCTTCATACGTTTCCTTGTAACCCATAGATCTTCCTCCTTTTTTATTTAATCCTCATCATCCCCTTTATCACTCAGGGCTGAGAACATCGTGCTTAATGTGTCCAGATACGCCTCGGTGAAGTCATCTTCGCTCACTCCCTCTCCCGTGGGATCCGTGACCGTCGTGGCATTCGTGTTGTTCGGCCTGGTCCCGTTCAGCGCCGCTTCAATGATCTGGTCCGTCAGGGTTTCCGTTGCGGCTTCTGTGGAAGACGCCGGCGCAGGAGGTGTGCTCCCTTCCGGATCAAGATCGATCTCGATCGTGGCCGACTCGGAATTCGCGACCAGTGTTTTGGACCAGGGGTCGTACCCCTCCAGCTCCACATTGAGCTTATGGGTGCCGTAACGCACCGACAGGGGCTCGCTCACGTCCTGCTTCTCTCCGTCGAGGATAACGACCGCTTCCGGCTGCGCGAGCGTGATCGTAAGCTCGCAGAATTTCGGTCCTTCTCCCTCCAGCGCGTCCAGTTTCACGGCAACCGCCTCGTTTCGGAGGACATTCACGATCATGCTGTCCCCGTATCCGTCATTGGCCACCGTGATCTCGTGCTTTCCTTCGGGCACCTCGATCTCCATCCCCTTCGTCACCTGATAGAACATGGAATTATCGAGATTCAGATACCCGCCTTCGAAAAGTTCGGTGTTTTTCAGGATGATCAGCCCAAAGCCGGTCGTGATCCGTATGGACAAAACATCCTTATCCTTCAGGTAAACCTTTAATTCGTCCCCGTCCCTGATCCCCTTCAGGCCCACGTTCTCCTCTCCGAGGAAGACCGGGACATCTTCGCTGATCTTATAGTTTGCGCCCTCGAAGGAAAAGATCCCCCGATCCGCATCCACGGAATACTTCTTCAGCCCCTCGATCCTGCTGATCCCGGAGCTGATCCGAAGCGCCGACACATTTTTGCCGCCTTCGGTGAGCTTATAATCCACGATCTCCCCGGGGGAGAAGGCAGCAAGCCCCGAATATCCGTCGTATTTATCATAAAAGATCGTATCTTCCGTATAAAGGCAGGTTTTTTTTGAGCCGGTTTCCGTGTCCGTGAGCACAAGGCACTGTTTCACGGTATCCACGTCGGTTAAGATCGCAGAACCGTCATAAAACGTTTCTTCCGGCTGCGTCTCGGAAACAGGCTCCTCCGTCGACGTTTCCGCCTCTGTTTTCCGGTTTCTGTTCATGCAGCCCGTCAGGAAGCCGGCGCACAGGAACAGCATCAGGCAGAAAAACCCCGCATTTTTCAAAAGCTTCAGCAGTTTCTCTTTATTGTTCTCCTTTGGATCCTTTAAGACAGCCTTCAAAGCCGTCTTCAGTGCTTCGCCGATCCGGGGGCCCTTTTCCATCCCGTTTTCAAGCAGGTCCTTTCCCGAAACCGCCAGTTCCTTTATACTCAGCGGATCTCCCCGGGAGAAGATATTTTCCGCCATGTGCTCATACGCATCGATATATTGAAGCTCCGCCTCGACATAGTCAGGGTGCTTCGCTTTTGTATCCGCTCTTTTGAGAGAAAAAAGGTCAGGATACCCCTCTCTCGTGCAGCGGGCCATCGCGCGGCGCACCGCTCCCTCGTTGTCGATCGGCGGATTGTCGTCATGAAAACGCACCAGCCGCAGGATCCGGTCCGTCGTGCGATTATCAAAACGGAGCCTTCTCAGGATCTTTCGGGCAATTTCCGTTCCGACTTCAGGGTGGTTCGTAAAATGATCCTCCCCCGCCTCGTCGGTCCAGCGGGTCGCCGGTTTTCCGATGTCGTGGAGCAGCGCAGCCATCCGAAGTGTTAATTCCGGCGGCGTCCCCTCCACCGTCAACAGGGTATGCTCTCCCACACTGCAAAAATGGTGGCGGTTATTCTGCGGCGTTTCCATGCATACGTCAAACTCCGGCAGAAAGACCTTGGTCTGCCCTGTTTCATAGAGGATCCGAAACATCCCGGGATTTGGGCTTATCATCAGCTTTTCGAGCTCCACCCTGATCCTCTCGGCGCTCACCTTGGAAAGCCGCTTAGCATGGTTCTTAAGCGCCGTACGGGTTTTTTCCTCGATCGAGAACCCGAGCTGGGCCGCAAACCGGACGCAGCGCATGATCCTGAGCGCGTCCTCCGAAAACCGTTCTTCCGCGTCCCCGACGCAGCGGATCACGCCGTCTTCAAGGTCTTTTTGTCCGTCAAAAAGATCGACCAGGCCGTTCTTTTCATTCCAGGCCATCGCGTTGATGGTAAAATCCCTGCGTTTTAAGTCCTCCGCCAGATTTTTGGAAAACGAAACCTCCTTCGGATGCCTTGCGTCTTCATACTCCCCGTCGATCCGGTAGGTCGTCACTTCATAGGCTTCGCCCTTCCATAATACGGTCACGGTGCCGTGAGCTATGCCGGTATCCACGGTATGCGAAAATACCCGTTTCACATCCTCGGGGCGGGCATTGGTCGTGATATCCCAGTCATTCGGGACACGGCCAAGCAGGGAATCCCGAACGCACCCTCCGACCACACAGCCTTCAAATCCGGCTTCTTCCAGCGCGTTAAGGATCTGAAGCGCCTTTTCAGGAACCGAGATCCTCATGGATCAGTACGCCTTTCCCCAATAGATCAGCTTTTTCGCGGGCTTCCCGCAGCATACGCAGGTCTGGGCGATCTGTTCCTTATCATGGAAGGGTTCGCACCGGCTGGTCACGGCCAGCTCTTCCTTGATCTTCTCCTCGCAGGCGGTCTCGCCGCACCACATCCCGCGGATAAAGCCGGGATGGTTCTCAGCAATATCCTTCAGCTCATCCATGTTATGAGCGTCAAAAATATGCGAATCGCGATGTTTTTTCGCGCGTTCGAACATTTCTGCCTGCATTTTCTGTAATTCTTTTTCTACTTCTGCAGCCGCAGTTTCTAAGCTTACTTCTCTCTTTTCTCTGGTGTCCCGACGGACCAGCACACACTTGCCCTGTTCGGCATCCTTCGGTCCGATCTCCACGCGGAGCGGGATCCCGCGGATCTCCGCCTCGGCAAATTTATACCCCGGGCTCTTATCGGTCCGGTCGATCCCGGCTCTCGCCACGGCAGAAATACTCGCTGTCAGCTTCTCCGCCGCTTCCATCACGCCTTCGGCGTCCTGACGGATCGGCACGACCATGACCTGGACCGGCGCGATCCTCGGCGGCAGCACCAGCCCGGAATCATCCCCGTGCACCATGATGATCGCCCCGATGATGCGGGTCGACACTCCCCAGGAGGTCTGATGTACATATTTCAACTGATTATCCCTGTCTAAGAACTGAATGCCGAACGCCTGCGCGAAGCCGTCGCCGAAATTGTGGCTGGTGCCGGACTGCAGCGCCTTCCCGTCATGCATCAGCGCCTCGATCGTGTAGGTGCTGTTCGCGCCAGCGAATTTTTCCTTATCCGTCTTTTTCCCGCGGATCACGGGGATCGCGAGCTCTTCCTCGCAGAAATCGGCGTACACGTTCAGCATCTGCACCGTGCGCTCTTCCGCCTCTTCCTCGGTTGCATGCGCGGTGTGGCCTTCCTGCCACAGGAATTCCCGTGATCTGAGGAAAGGCCTCGTCTCCTTTTCCCAACGCACGACCGAACACCACTGATTATAGACCTTCGGGAGATCGCGATAGGACTGGATCTCATTTTTATAGAAGTCACAGAACAGGGTTTCCGATGTGGGGCGGACGCATAACCGCTCCTGCAAAGGCTGCAGCCCTCCGTGCGTCACCCACGCCACCTCCGGCGCGAAGCCCTCCACATGGTCCTTTTCCTTCTGCAGGAGGCTTTCCGGGATAAACATCGGAAGATACACGTTTTCCACGCCTGTTTCCTTAAATCGCCGATCCAGCTCCTTCTGAATATTTTCCCACAGAGCGTAACCCGCCGGCTTGATCACCATACAGCCCTTGACCGACGTATAGTCGATGAGTCCGGCGTTTTTCACCACATCCGTGTACCATTTCGCGAAGTCCACCTCCATGGAGGTGATCTGTTCTACAAGTTTCTTTTCTTTTGCCATTTCTGTTATTCTCCCAAATAAAATAAATTGACGGTATTATACCATACTCTTCAGTTCCTTTACAATGAAGACCGTGACCACGGCAAAGGAGATCGCATCCGCGATCGGCGCCGCCATGAGGATCCCTGTCATGGAGAAGAACATCGGCAGGATCAACATCAGCGGGACAAACAGGATCACGGTCCGCATCAGCGATAATATCGAGCCCTTAACAGGTTTACCGATGGCCGCAAAGAAATTGGCCGCCAGCATCTGGATCCCGTTCAGCGGGAGCATGATCAGGAAGATCCGCGCAAAACGGACCGAAAATTCCATGTACAGCGCGTCCCCGCTCCCGAAGATCGAAAGCACCTTATCCGGAAAGACTTCGAATATGAAAAGCCCGATGGCGCCGATAATAAAATCCACCAGGGCTCCGAGAAAGAAGGTCTTTTTCACGCGGTCATACTGTTTTGCCCCGTAATTAAAGCCGATGATGGGCTGCGACCCCTGTATGATCCCGATGAATACAGCCACGATCAGCCCGTTCACCTTCATGACAACACCGGCTGTGGCCAGCGGGATATCCGTGCCATAAACCGTCATCGCGCCGTAATACACCACGGACCGGTTCAGCACAAGCTGAACAAGGGTAAAGGCAACCTGCGTCAGGCCGTTGCTCATACCCATCATGAACGTCTTGCCGATCCGCCGGAGTGAAAGGACAAAATGTTCCCGTTTGAGCTCGATCCGCTTGAATTTTTTCAGATACAGCAGGGCGTATATGCAGGAAACGATCTGTCCGATGATCGTCGCCCAGGCCGCACCGGCCACGCCGAGGTTGAGGCCGAAGATAAAGATCGGGTCCAGGATCGTGTTGATCACGGCGCCGATGACCATCGCCATCATGGAATACCGCGGGCTGCCGTCGGCACGCGCCAGATTGCTCATGCCGTTCATGATCATGAGGAAGGGCATGCCGATCGCTACGATCCGGGTATATTCGACCGCATACGGCATGACATCGGGAGTTCCGCCGAAGGCCTCCAGAAGAGGCACCATAAAGATCTCCAGAAAGACGGCGTAGATCGTGCCGAACAGGATCATCATCAAGACACCGCTGCCCGCCACCTTTGCCGCCTGTTCCTCTTCCTTCCGGCCCAGATGCAGGGAAAACTGCGTAGCGCTTCCGATCCCGATCGCCAGCGTCATGGCCATGCAGATCGTCGTCATCGGGAACGCCACGTTGGTCGCCGCGTTTCCGAGATACCCGACGCCCTGGCCGATAAAGATCTGATCTACTATATTATAGAGAGAACTCACCACCATCGCGATGATGCTGGGGATCGCAAACTGCCGCAGCAGCTTGCCTACTTTCTCATAACCGAGAGGGTTCTCCGTCCTCCCGGAAGGATTGTTATTCACTGCTGTTGTCATCAAAGCCTCTTATTCATCCGCTCGATCTGTTCTCTCAGCTCCTTGATCGCGGCTTCTTTTTCCTGCACCCAGCCCCCCATGTTGATGAGATACCCGGGATTCTGGACCGAATGCATCTTGTCCTTCAGATGATAGATCTGGTTTTTCAGGTTTTCGATCTGCGCCTGTTTCTTCTCTATGGCGCTTTCCAGCTTGTCTGTATACTCTTTCCGGGCCGCCGCATGCTCTTCATGCTTCCCTTCCCAGAAAGAATCCTGCACCGCGCGGTATTCGTTCCACAGACGGTTATCCGTTTCATGGCCTGCCGAGCCGGCCTGCTTCCATTCAACGTTCAACTCCTTCATCCGCTCGGAGTTTTCTTTGGAGTAATCATGCTGCTCCGCGATCTCACGGGCTTCTTTCAGGATATTTTCCTTTTTGACGACCGCCTCGCCCTGGTCTTTATGCAGGTCATCATAATACGCCTTTCTCTTTTCCTTGAAGTCGCTGCGGATCCCGTTGAATTCCTCCCACAGCTTCTCATCCGCGGAGCGGCCGGCGCTCCCGGTCTCCTTCCACAGGTCGAAGATCTCGTTCAGCCGCACGGAAGCATCTCTGTAATTGGCCACCTCCGCCGTCGCTTCCTTCGCCGCCTCGATCAGCTCCCGTTTCCGCACGCCGTTCTGTTCCCGTTCTTCCTTCAAGCCGTCGAAAAATGCCTTTTTCTTTTGATAAATGTCCTGACGGATCTCGTGGAAGCGTTCCCACAGCGCCTCATCTGCTGCGGCTCCCGCCGAGCCGATCTGCTTCCAGCGCTCCATCTGTTCTTTCAGGATCTTGTCGGAATGATAGAAAACTCCGTTTTGCGCAAATTCCTCCGTTTCCCGGATCAATTCCTCCTTGGATGCCTGATGGCGGTCCCACTCTTCCTTCTTCTTCTCATAGCGGTCTTTTGCGATCTGCATGCGCGAGGCGTATTCCTCTTCCCACTCCAGACCGTATGTTTTCACTTCATTGAACTTTGCCGCCATCTCGTCCATGGACAGGCCTTCTTCCGCCTCTCCCTGTCTTGCCAGAGCTTCCGCGCGTTTCACAAGCGACAGCTTCGTTTCCCTAGCCTCTTCGATCTCTTTTAAGATCGGCGCGTTCATCGCCTCTTCCCACTCTTTTTCATCCTGCTCTTTTGTCGCAAGCTTCCTGTTTTCCATATCCGGCTGCCGCTCGATCAGCGTATGCTCTTCTCCGTTCAGCAGCAGATAGATCCGATGACCGTGTCCGTCCTCGTTTCCGGGGAATTTCGGTACATCCTTGTCGTCCTTCGCGCCCCAGGCCACGCCATACAGCACGGTCCCGGAGGGGCGGTGCCTTCTTTCCTTCACCTTCCTGTAATATGCTTCCACATCCTGATTCATGTCTGTTCTCCTCATGGCAGCACCGGAGAAACGTTCGTCTCCGGCGCTTATTCTGTCTTTTCAGTATTTTTTAGTATTTTTTTTCGAGTAACCGTTCCCTGAACCTTGCTTTTGGGAGCGGCCTGTCATAATAAAAT
>JAEESA010000121.1 GCA_016286115.1 Lachnospiraceae bacterium | reverse complement strand
GCGCGTAAGCTCCCCATTCCTCACCTTTCCCAGTTCCGTTTCCCAGTCAGCCGTCATCTGTGCTGACTGCAGGGTTTCCGGCAGGATGGCGGCAAATACCTTTCCAAGCCGCGTCGGTGTAAGAAAACTGTTCTTTTTGGATTTTGATCTTTCAATAAACTTGCCGTTCACGAGCTTCTCGATGATCCCGGCTCTTGTGGCCGGCGTGCCGAGGCCCTTCCTTTCCGCATTTTCAGGCATTTCCTTATCGCCGGCGTTTTCCATGAAGCAGAGCAACGTATCTTCCGTGTAGCGTTTCGGCGGCTTCGTCTTCCTGCTCTCCATGCGATTTCCCTTGACCGGAAGTGTGCTCCCCTCCGTCATATCCGAAAAATCTGCTTCCTTTTTCATTTCCGCTGGATGTAAAAGCTTCAGAATTCCTTTGTACCCCAGCTTCAGGGTTTTATGGGTCTTTGCTGTGAAAAGGTAGCCTCCGCACTCCAAGGTGACTTCCGTTTCCTCATACTCGTAAGGATCAGAAAATGCGAAAAGCATACGCTCCGTGATCAAATCCAGAAGCTTCATTTCACCGGACATCAACTCGTCCTTATCGAGATTCTTTATCGCCGCTGTAGGCAGGATCGCGTGATGATCACTCACCTTGCTGTCGTCAAAAATCTTCTCCTGCTCCCGCATTTCAATGGCCGCCAGCCCTTTCTTGTCCAGGATCGTGGAAAAGAGACCCCTTGCAGTTTCTGTCATACCGCTGCTCAGATACCGGCTGTCTGTCCTCGGGTAGGTGATCAGCTTTTTCTCGTACAGCAGCTGCAGATACTCCAGCGTTTCCTGCGCCGTAAAACCAAGCCAGCGGTTCGCATCTCTCTGGAGCGAGGTCAGATCAAAAAGCATCGGCGGGTTCACTCTTTCCTGTTTCTTACGGATTTCCTTCACCGTTGCTTTGTCCTTTGCCCGTTCAACCGCTTCCATCGCCATTGCTTTTTCCTTAAAGCGGTCACTTTCTGCCGTGAAACCATCCATCTCCAGCATCACGATATAATAGGGCTCGGGCTGAAACGCATTAATCTCTTCTTCCCGCCGGACAATGGCTGTCAGCGTCGGGGAAACCACCCGGCCGGTATTCAACTTTTCCTCATAGATCGTGGAAAACAGCCTTGTGGCGTTGATCCCGACTATCCAGTCTGCCTCCGTTCGGCATCTGGCGGCTTCATAAAGCCGGTCGTATTCTTCTCCGGGACGAAGGTTTTCAAAGCCTTTTTTGATCGCCTCATCCTCCATAGATGAGATCCAAAGTCTTTTCACCGGCTTTTCACAGCCTGCCATTTCATACACGTTCCGGAAAATAGCCTCTCCTTCCCGGCCGGCGTCGCAGGCGTTAATAATACCTTCCGTTTCCGGATCGTTCATAAGCTCCGTCAGAAGCTTCATGTGCTCTTCATGCCCTGCCGCGATCTTCAACGGAAACGTTTCAGGCAAAATCGGGAGCAGGCTCCTCTCCCAGGATTTATACTTCGGATCGATCTCCTCCGGTTTTGCCAGCCGGATCAGATGTCCGTAACACCAGGTCACCCGGTAGCCGTTTCCCTCCAGGTAATTATTCTTCCTTTCTTCTGCGCCGATCACCGCCGCGATGCTCTTTGCCACCGACGGCTTTTCGGCAATCACTAATTGATAACTCATGTTTTCCTCCTGTTATTGATAGAAATATTCATCTTCTTCTGTGGTTTCAAAATCTTCTCCTTCCTCGTCAAATTCCTCTTCCGGCTCATCCGTGACTGTTTCCGGTTCTTCGACCTCAGTCTCCGTTTCTTTGTCAGATTCAGGATCCGATCCTTCCACCGTTTCTTCTTTCTCTGGTTCCACGGAACCGTTTTCTGTTTTTTCTCCGTGCACGGGTTCCGTCAGATCAGGCTCTTCATCGTTTTCTCCGGACTCGTCCTCATCCTCATCGTTATCGTCCCCGGTCTCTTCCGTTTCTTCCTCCGCGCCTTCATATTCCGCCTCGTCATAATCGTCGTAGTCTTCCTCGCTCTCGGGGAAAACATCTCCCTGACGGTTTCGGAATCTCTTCAGGAACGGGAGTTTATCCTTCAGCACGATGAGCAGCACGACCACGATAACTCCCACCACAAGGACGAAAGACAAAACCTGGCCCATGTTCGGCCCGGTCTTTTCAGGCTTCTCCGGCTCCGGTTCTTTTTCTTCTGGCTTCTCGGTCTCCTTCTGATCATCAAAAAGGCTGAAGCCTGTGCTCTTCTCTTGCGTCAAAGCATTCAGATCAGCCGCATCCACCGGGTTCAGAAAGTAGGTCTTATACTGCTCTCCGTCCGAATCCACCGGGGCATCATAGTCGATGATCAGATAAAAGATATTGCCCTTCCGGTCCTGGATCGTGATGAACTGTTTATGCGTGTCCTTGTCGTACAAAAGGTCGCGGGTGTGGATATCGGAATCTTCGAAAAACGCCTCGCCTTCATCGCTCCAGTCATATGCATTGTCACCAAGCTCACCCTCCAGAACGTCTTCATCATCATCGTCATCGTCGCCCCAGCGGGAAGCTGCGGTTACGGTTTCTGTGGTTTCCGAGTCGTCCTCATCTTCTTCTGTACTGGTCGCGGTCGTGGTCGCGGATGTGGCGCCGCTGACTGTGTTTGCTGTATTTCCTGTGGCTGAGCCTCCCGTGGCGCCGGATGAGGTTTCGGTTCCCGTGCCTGTACTGCCCGTGGCTCCACTTCCTGTTCCCGTGTTGCTTGTGACGCCGGTTCCCGTGTCTGTGCTTGTCGTGGCTCCGGTTCCGCTCCCCGTTCCCGAGTTCCCCGTACTTGTGCTCCCCGTGCCCCCGGATTCATCTGTCTCTCTCGGATCCTCCTGGGCGCTCACACTGTAATCGTCATCTCCGCCCCCGGCCAGTGCCATGACCGGAAACGCCGGGATGGCAAGCGTAAAGACCACACCCGCACCTGCCATGAAGCGGAGCATTTTCTTATGTTTCTTCATTTTTCCTGATTTCACCTCCATCATGGGTAGTCCCGCCGGCTTCGGGTTTTGCTTTCTCCTCTTTGCCGGAAGGCTTTTCTTCCAGGAGTTTATGCTGCTGGATCAAGAGTTCTTTCATTTCTTCCACTGTTACTTTGGAAAATCGGATAATCTCCAGAAAGTCTTCATTTTCCAATTCCTCCTGCATTTTTAATATCTCCCGGTTTCGTACCGTCTTCTTTTCAATCTCCCTCCGGTTCCTTTCGTATTCTTCCCGGAGGCGTTTTCTTTTTGCTTCATTCTTCAAATTCAAATCCTCCCAAACTGCAGGAAATGGCTTTGCCAGTATCCTGTATTGATGCTGCTATAACTGATGGGATTGCCGCAGTGGATCATCATTCCGTTGCCGACATAGATCCCCACATGAGACGCGCCGGGTGTGTTGTAAGTGTTCTGGAAAAAAATGAGATCCCCCGGCCTTGCCGCATCGGGTGAGATCGGTGTGCACAGACTCCTTAAGCCTTCCGCAGTCTGCCTCCCGACATTCCATCCGCTGTGATTCAAGACCCAGCTTACAAACCCCGAGCAGTCAAAGGATGTTTCCGGACTGCTTCCACCCCAGACGTAAGGATAGCCAAGATATTTCTCTGCTTCTTTGATCATGGCTGCAAACTGTTCGTCGCTGAGAGCGCTCTCCGGGATGTCGTAATACTCCGGGTTTGTGATCACCGATGCGTTCGGATATTCCGCAGCGCCGAATAGATCCGACCGGTTCCCGAGAGTTGCCATATAAGCGGCGTACATTCCTTTTTCTTCATCCGAAAGGTCTGTCGTCGCCATGGCAAGATCCATGTTTTCCAATGTCACCGTGATGATCCGATATTCGAATTCTTCTGTTTCCGTGATCATCTCCCCGGTCAGCGGATCTTTCTTTTCCACTTCCCGAGTCCGGATCTCGGTCTCGACCTCTTCCGTGAGCTGATACTGCTTTTGAAACAGCTCCTCCATGTAGATACGCTCTGCCTCCGCTTCCCACGCTCCGTTTTCTTTTGCGGATATGAGGGAGATCAGAACGTAAGGGTCATGCCCTATCGGGTCAAGATCAAAATGGTATTCATCGTAATTCGGGTGCAGATCTTCGTAATTATCCAGCTCAAACTGCAGGTCTTTTTCCATCTGGGAATAGATCTTCTCTGCCAGCAGCATCTCCGCGTCTTCCGAGGGGTAGGTAGTTGCTAATAAGGCGGAAATCGTCCCGTTACTGGAAATGGCGATTCCGACGCCCTGTGAGATCCCGGCCAGCGCAGCCGCCGCGATCAGGATCAGCACCAGCATAAGAATGGGATGCCGGATCACAAAAGCGCCCTTCACTGTATCCCCTGCGGTTTTCTGCGCTGTCTGGATGGATTTTCGGACAGCGGTGGCGATCTCCTGCCTCCTTCTTCTGGCTCTGGCCTTTGCTGCATACCGGCTTCGGATAAACAGCCGTTGCTGAATCCTGGACGTTTTAGTTTCATACGCCCAAGGGTGTTTCAGCCTGTCTACTTCCTCGATCAGCCTTATGTTTTCTCTTTCACGGGCTGAAATAGTATTTACAGTTCTCTTCTTTTTGACTGTATGCACCGATCCCGTTTCTTCACGGAATTGAAGCCGGCCGGATTGTTTTTTTGCCGGTTCCGATGCGTTGTTTTCATTGTTAAAAAGGGCTTGCCGTTCTGTCCGTTTTTCCGGACTGTCAAAGAATATGCGGGAGCTTCGGATCGTGTTCTCCATTCCCTGCTCACCGGTATCCATAACCCGTTCCGAAGTCTCCGGGGTTCTGTCTTCCCGGTTCAATGCCTTCGCACGTTGATACATATTTGCCGCCGTATCTTCTGCCATGTAACTGCTTTTATGGATCATCTTCGACGGCGGATTTTCGGAACTCTCTCTGATCATCCTCGACGGCATTTCTGAGTTCTCTCTGAATTTTGCTTTCTCAAGAGGCCCTTTCCCGGGATCCCTTATCTGCGCACTCATCTGGAATCCCGATGCCCCCCTCCTCTGCGGGGGTAGTTTCGGTTCGTCCCTATAGTCCCTATATGCTCCTCTGCCGGTCTTACTTTCTGTCCGTTCCGGAAATCTGTTTTCTGATGTGATCACCGGAGTTCTGCTTTCTTCCGGCATCACCGCAGTACTGTTTATTCCACCTGGGTTCTCGAAAATCTCTGCTCTTATAACTCCGGAACCCTCTGTCATGCTGACCTCCCTGCGGCTCTGTTTCTCCTGCCGCCTGCGGTTCAGCTTCGTTTTATCAAACCGTCCCTTCTGCTCAAACTGCCGCTCCCCCTCGGTAAACCGCAGTCTGCCATGATCAGGCATTTTTCGCCTCCGGCAGTTTCTCATTCGGTTTCGTCGTCATCACACGGTAAAGCTCCGTGTTCTTCGGGAACCGGTCTACAAAGGGAACAATGGTGCTGCCGTAAAAAAGCAGCCCTTCGCCTTCTCCGGACTGTGTCACGTAGGAAAGCTGGTGCTTACTGATATTGAGCTGCTTCGCAAGGATTTCTCTGTCGCCTCCCGCTTGGTTCAACATGATGATGAAGTCGGAGTTTTCAAAAATGTTCTCCACCTCGCGGGAAGCCAAAAGATCCTTGATGTTCTGTGTCAGGCCGGTCGGGATCCCTCCCCATTTCCGGAACCGCTTCCAGATCTCCACGGAATAGGCCGCTGTCTGCTCTTCTTTCAAAAGCAGATGAAATTCGTCCATATAGTACCGGGTGAACCGCTTTTTCGCCCGGTTGATGGTCACACGGTTCCAGACCTGATCCTGTACTATCAGCATCCCGATCTTTTTCAGCTGTTTTCCCAGCTCCTTGATATCAAAACAGACAATGCGGTTTCGGATGTTCACGTTTGTTCTGTGATTGAAAACGCTTAAGGAACCGGAAACGTAGATTTCCAGCGCAGTTGCGATGTATTTTGCTTCTTTTTCTTCCTGCGTTTTTATGAGATAATAAAGATCACCGAGGATCGGCATATTCTCCGGCTTCGGATCGTTAAGGTAATCCTGATACACCATCCGGACGCACCGGTCGATGATCGTCTTCTGCACCGGGAGCAGCCCTTCCTTGCCGCCGATGATCAGCTCACAAAGCGACAGGATAAAGTCGGATTTCAATGACAGCGGACTTTCCTCATCGGAATAATCGAGGTTTATATCCATCGGATTGATAAAGTCCTCGGATATCGGTGAAATTTTGATCACCTGTCCGTCCAGCCGCTCCACAAGCGCCGCGTACTCGGCTTCGGGATCGCAGATAATGATGTCGTCCTTTGTAACAAGGAATGCGTTCGTGATCTCCCGCTTTGCCGAAAAGCTTTTCCCGGAACCGGGTGTCCCGAGGATCAGGCCATTGGGATTTTTCAGTTTCTTTCTGTCCACCATGATCAGGTTCCCGGACAAAGCATTGAGACCGTAATAAAGAGCCTCTTCGCCGTACTGAAAAAGTTCCTGCGTGGTGAACGGCATGAAGACCGCCGTACTGCTGGAGGTGAGCGACCTTGTGACCTCTGTCATGTTCACACCCAGAGGGAGCGAACTCATCAGCCCCTGTTCCTGCTCAAAATCAAGCCGGGTCAGACCGCAGTTCTTCTGTTGCGCGATACTCCCGGTCTGCATGATCAGGTTTTTCAGCGCCTCCATGCTGTCCGCGATATTCACAATGAGAATGGAAACCTGAAAGAGCCGTTCGTTCCGGTTCTGGATATCCTGTAAAACACGCTTTGCGTCATCGCCGTAGATCATCAGATCCGGCGGCAGTATATCCATGTCATATCCGGCCCGCACTGCCTTTTTCTGTTCGTCGATCTTCTTCTGATCGATATCCGTCATTTTCCGTTTGATCATCTTGATCGCTTTCACATGTTCCACGGAACGGATATGCATGTTGATGAGAAGGTTCGCATCCAACTCCAGAAGGTCTGTCAGCACCCGGTCATCAAGCTCCGGTGCGAAGATCTGTAAAAACGAGGCCGCGCCGTACTGCTCTCCCATCCTGAAAAACCTGCCGTTGGCAAATTCAAAGGACGACGGAGCGATGTAATCCTTGGTGGACAATCCCGCCATCGGAAGCCACTCCCACTCAAACCGGAAGGGAATCTCCTCTCCCATATGAAGGATCGAATGCAGCTGCCTCAATCTTTCTCTGCCGTTGCAGGGTCTGGCGCTGACACCAAGCCGTTTGAAGTTATTGAGTATCCCGGATTCGATGCGTTCCAACCGCGGTCTTGCCGCTTTAAGGCCTGCGGCCTGGATCCCAAAAGTCACATATTTTGACTGTACGGAACCGTTATTGCCCTTAGCCACCTGGTTATTCAGCATCGTGTCAAATTCTCTGCGGATGCTGTTGAACCGGTCGTCCTGCGATGTGATCCTGATCCGGTCCTGAAAGGCCATCGCCATCGCGGGTTGCTTCCTATAAGTGAGCTGCAGGCTTACCGCGCTGTCGAAGTAATTCAGAAAATCACACCAGGCATCAAAGATCGCGGATTTGTCTTCATTCTGCGAAAGCTGGTAATTGATATCCTGAAACTCGATGGTTCTTGTGTATTGCTGGTCGGCTGTTTTACAGGTTCCGTCGGGCCACATCGCGATGTAAGGTATGGTTTCCTGCGCGGTGATCTCCCTTTTGTCGGCTCCCTTTGCCCGTTTGATGGCTTCCTGCACGCGCCGGCGCTCCGACCCTGTGATCTCTCTCGGGGGATGCTTTCAACGAAACTGTTCTTCCGGTTTCATGATGTAAGATCCTTGCTACCTCCTTTTCCAGTCTGTCCTGTTTCTCCAGAACGTCATAAAGATTCTTTGTTTTGTAGGGTCTCCGCTTCGGGCGGAAAAACATGACCCTGAACATATTTCTGATCACTTTTTCCAACGGTTTTCCGTTCTTTTCATACATTCCGAGCATGAAGAACGGCACCAGGATAAGGATCATGATCAATGTGGCAGCGCTGTTTCCGATCTTTCCCCGGAGAAGTAAAAATACGGGGATCCCGATCCCTCCTCCGATGCCAAAGCAGATCAGCTGCCGTTTCGTCAAATTGAAAAGGACTTTCGTCTTGATCTTCGAAAAGTCCTTCGGTACCGGTACATATGCCATTTTTCATTCCTTTCAGCTTGCGTGGAAAATGGATTTGCTGAGACTTCCTGTCTTGAACATGGTGAAACAGAGAAGGATCAGATACCCCATGCAGGTCCAGGCCGCATGGATAATGTCATCCTCCACCGCGATATTCGATACCAATACCGCATAGATCGCGATGCACACCATGAGCAAAAATCCCTGAAACGCCAACGCGAGTATGGAGCGCAGATAATTCTTTCCGATCTGTCCCCATTCCTGATGCGTCATGGTCGCCATCGGGATCGGCGCCAGCGAGGTGACGAGATATATTTCTATCATTCTCGCGTAGGCAATGATCATGATCAGCGTCGGCAGGATCATAGACAGCGTTCGTAAAAACCCGCAGGATGCGAAAAACCCGAAAACCTCTGCCAGATTCATATTGTCGAGCATCAGTTCCAGATTTGCCATGGCGCTGTCGATATTGAGATCTGTTCCTCCGATCAGGATTCCCGAGGCTGAATTGATCACGTTTTGCGACACTTCAAAGATACCCATCACAATGGTCCAGGTGTTGGTCACGATCAGAACGGCCGCAGCTGTCTTTAAGACCCATTTGAAAAAGATCCATGTGTCGATATCATGCATGTTGTTCTTATCCATGATGAGATGGATCAGTTCCAGCGTTGCCACAAAAGCCAGGATCACCCCTGCTATGGGAAGTATCACAGACTGCGAAATGTTATAGATCATGCTGTAGATATTCTCATTCCAGCTCTGCGGCGGCGTACTCACATAGACCTTGGCCTCCAGGACGCTTAAGTTCGAAGCATCAAAGAGGCTCGCCAGATTCATCTTGATCCCGCCATACAAAAGGTCTCTGAACCATTTCTCCAGGTTGCCTAAAACATATTCCATTTATCTCGCCCCGACCGCCTTCGCCAGCGGAATTTCACCCTCCATTGACTGCACCTTCTTAGATACCGCTTCCTTTGCCACGGAAAGCTTTCCGAGAACAGATTCCTTTGCATCTCTCGCTCTGGAAGCCCTTGACTTTGTACTCTTTTCCGCAGAGCCTTCAGCCTTTGCAGGAGCCTCAGCTCCTTCTCTTCCACGTTTC
>JAEESA010000120.1 GCA_016286115.1 Lachnospiraceae bacterium | reverse complement strand
AATCAATGGGAAAACTTGCTGAAAACAAGGAGGAATACGCAAATGATACAATGGAACGCTTTGCTTTGGCGATCGAGTCGCTCGCGGGGCAGGCTACGGATATTCTTTCCAACCCCGGGCGTTATAAGCCCGATGCGCTGAACGAACTCGGGCCTCTTGACATGGGATCGACGATCAGTCTGGCCGCATACGCGGACGGAGTGGATCCCAATGACCCTGCGGTGGCGGATGATCTGTCTTTGCTCTGTAATCTGACGGAGGCCATGGTCACGGTCAATGACAGCTTCCCGGCCATGTCGACAAATTACATCGCGACGGAGAACGGGCTTTATCTCGGAACCGAGGCGATGAAGGAAGAGTATTATTCTGATCGCAATGAAGTACTTCGCTTCAACGCTTTTGAGAGACCCTGGTATGTGGAGCCAATGGAGGCGGGGACAGGCACGTTCACAAAGATCTTTGCGGATGTGGACACCGGCCGCGCCACCATAAGCTATGGCGCCCCGATCTACAGAAAGAATAAGATCGCCGGCGTCTGCGCTGCCGGGATCTATCTGGACGATATCGAAAAGGCGGTTGCCACGGGAACGATCGGTAACGAAGGCTTTTCGTTCATTGTGAACGGAGATGGACAGGTGATCTTTCATTCCACCTCATCCTCGATATCGGACAATACCTTTGATGAAGGAACTAACCTTCTGCAGACGGATAACGATGATCTGAAGGTGCTTGTTGCCGGGGCAATTGCCGGCGGCAAGAATGTCGGAACAGCCGTGATCGGCAATTCGGAATGCCTGATCGCCTATGCGCCCATGTCCACCGTCAACTGGTCGTTCATGATGGCGGTTCCGATGGAAGAGATGCTGACACCGGTGTATCGCTTGTCCGCGTCCATGGAATGGGAATATGAGAATGAATCCAGGACCGTGGACGGCATTCTGCAGTCGACGTATGTGATCATGCTGCTTACGGTGATCGGCGTGGGTATTTTGGTCGCGATCTTCGCACTGCGGCTGTCGAAGACGCTGGTGGAGCCCATCATCCTGCTGACCGATGAAGTGAAGAAGGTGGAAGGGGATAAGCTGGACTTTGACTTGAAGCTGGAGACGAATGATGAGGTTCAGACCCTGGCGGAGGCGTTCGGCTCGCTGACGCTGCGCATGAAGGAATATATCAGGGATATTACGGCGATCACGGCCGAAAAAGAGCGTATCGGAGCGGAGCTTTCGGTCGCGACGCAGATCCAGGCCGACATGCTTCCGACGACCTTCCCGCGGCAGGATGAATTTGAGATCTATGCGGTCATGGATCCCGCGAAAGAGGTCGGTGGTGACTTCTATGACTTCTTTATGCTGGATGAATCCCATCTTGTGACAGTGATCGCGGATGTTTCCGGTAAAGGCGTGCCTGCGGCCCTGTTCATGGTCATTGCCAAAACGCTGATCAAGAGCCAGGCGATGAACGATAACAGCCCGGCCGGCATCATGGAAGCGGTGAATAACCAGTTATGCGAGAACAATAAGGCGTCCATGTTCGTGACGGCATGGATCGGCATTATGGATATCCATACAGGGGAAATGGTCTGCGCGAGCGCGGGACATGAATTCCCTGCGATCCGCGGGTCAGAAGGCGAGTTTACGCTGCTGAAGGATGATCACGGGTTGGTGCTGGCGGCCATGGAGGGCGTCCCGTTCAGCGAATATAGGATCACGATCCCCGACAACGGCACGATCTTCGTATATACTGATGGAGTTCCGGAAGCGACGAATAAGGACGATCAGCTTTATGAAATGGACCGGATGATCGCGGCATTGAATCAGGAGCCGGATGCGGATCCGCAGACGCTTCTTCGGAATGTGAGAGCGGACATTGACCGTTTTGTCGGCGATGCGCCTCAGTTTGATGATCTGACAATGCTTTGCGTTAAGCGGAGGAAGAAAAAGAATGATCCGAAATAAAGGCCTGATCGCCATGCTGCTTATCGTAATGTGTTGCGTTACGCTTTCGGCCTGCTCGAACACGCAGACGGTTGAAAAAAATGAAACCCTTCGGGAGATAAACGTCGGCTGCATCAATACAGGGGAATATTTTTACTACAAGGATGAACTGGATTCGATCGCCCGTGAGCTGACGAGGCAGGGAATGATTACGGGATATGATGTGGAAAAGGAAAGAGAGACCACGCCGGAGGTGTGGGCGGATCTCTGTGCCACGACTTCTGACGTGATCCATTTCATTCCGGAAGAGTATTATGACTATCTGCATTCGAGCGAAAGCCAGCATAATGCTTCGCTTTTTACGGACAAGGTGGACCTGATGCTTGCCCTCGGGACGGATGCGGCGGCTTTTTTGACGGAATCGGCGGATATGGTCCGTTACGATTATATGGCGTTAGCCTGCGCAGATCCGATCTCTGCTTCGATCGTAAAAAGTAAGACCGAGCGGTTCAATGATAAGTCCTTTGCAGTGGTAGATACCAGGCGCATGGCAAGGCAGATCGATGCTGCCTATCAGCTCTTTAAATTTAAGACCGTCGGCGTAGTCTACGAAAACAAGCCTGCGGCCTACAGCTATTCCGGGATCGGGCAGCTCGAGGAACGGGCGGAGAAATACGGGTTTAAGATCAAGAGGATCTATGTGAAGGAATCTACCGGGGCAGAAGATGACGCCCGGTATTACGGGGAACTGAAAGAGGCGTATGAGATACTGAAGGATCAGGTGGATCTTTTGTATATCACGACCGCGACGATCGCGGACGAAATGCTGCCCTGGCTTCTTTCGGATGTGATCGACGCCGGCGTGATCACCGTGGCGGAGACCTCGGAAAGCCAGGCGGAATACGGTGCCCTCATGCATATTACGATGTCTGACGCGTGGGAAGAAGGCGAGTTTTCGGCAAAGAGCATCGTGAAGTATGTTCAGGGCACGCCGATCACGGAATTGGATCAGGTTTTTGAGATCGCGCCGAAGATCATTTTGAATCAGGCGACGATCGAACGCACCGGGGTACATCTCCCGATGGCGACCTACCTCAGCGCAGATAAGATCTATACCGGGGTGAAAGGCGTGACGCCGGTGGAGGAAACGGGGGAGGAGGCCGCATGAAAAAGAAAAGAAAATTCTCCTTCCTGATCCTTATAGTGATCATGGATGTTTTGATCACCGGCTTGTCTCTTGTCATGGGCTGCCTTACCTATTCCTCGAATACAAAGAAGATCCAGCAGAATGACGCCAGCATCCGGCTTACGAATCTGACCGGAAACATCCGCTATGCGCTTTCCTTTATCGGAGAGATCGAGAAGTACTATGGCCTTCACGGCGCTCTCGTCGACGCGAAGGAGGAAATGCCGCGGTTTCTGGACCTGTATGTGCTTGACAGGGACGGAAACGTGATCTCCGCCACGTCGGACGAGGAACTGTCGTTAAGAGTGAAACACATGACGCCCGGCACGAACAGGGTCCAGGGAAGGCAGTTTATCTGCGTCTTTTCCCTTACGGACGGGGCGAATCTGGTATCGGTCGAAGACGCGTCTCCGATCTTTGAGAAGGAACAGTCGTATTTTCCGAAATTGATCCTGATCGCTGTGATCGGGTTTCTTGCAACCGGCGCGATCATGTCGATCTTCTGGGTGCTTGTAAAAAAGGAGAAACCAAGGCGCGCCATTTTGATCCTGATCCTCGGAGCCTGGGTCATGTTGTTTGGCGCCTTTGTAGGGGTGACGTCGGCAAAGGACTACAGCAATAGCCTTACGACCTTAAACGGGATCATAGAGGAGGCGTTTGAACAGGATATCGCCACGCTGCAGGAAGAAGGAGTGCCGATCTCATCTATTTCGGACTTCGATTCCTACCTGTCCCGCTATACGGAAAATATTCCGGAGATCGAAAAGATCGTTTATAAGAACGATGGGCTGGTCTTTACAAGGTCAGATAATTACATACGCAGCGTTTATCTGGATTATGCGCTTCAGACTCTTTTGTCACTGATGTTTACGGGAATGATCCTGGCAGAGTACACGATCTTCCTGGCAAAGACGAGAGAGGAAGAAGGAAAGGAGGAGCAGGATGCGGCATGATAGACAGGATGCCCTGATGCGGGTCGCTTTCCTATTGAGCTTCCTCGGACTCTCGATCGGTGACTCCTTCAATGTGCTATATTCCAAGCAGCTCGCCGAGCGGCTGCCGAATCTGACGAAGCCGGATTTCTTAACTTCGCTGCCGATCACGGCGATGTCGGGAATGATGATGATCGGCGTTCTGTTTTCGGGAGTGATCGCCCGGAGATCAAAGGATTACATGAAATACATGAGGACCTCGCTGGTGGCGGTGTTGATCGGAATGCTGCTCAGAGGGCTTGCCTTCAACTATTTCATGATGCTGGCCGGCTTTATGGTGGACGGCTTCGGCTATGGCTGCCTTTTCATCGGGATCCGCTATTACGCCTTCCTGTTTCCGGAACAGGAACGAATGGGAACATTGGCATTCTTAAACGGCGGGGCGTTTGCCGGAACCTGCATGGGTACGATCCTGGGTGGTATGCTGGCAGGGCAGCTTCCTTACCGCACGGTATATCTTCTGGCGGCAGCGATTCTGATCGTTCCGCTCCTCTTTATCCGGAAGGTGCATGTCGAGCAGGAAGTGCGCGTCGGGAAAATGTCGGATATTCTGAAGGTGTTCAAAAATCCGAAGGCGTTTCTGTTTTTGCTGCTGATCGTGCTCCCGGTTTATACCTGCGCCGTGTTCATTTCCTATACGGTGCCGCTGGATGTCAATAATTTCGGTTATTCCGCCACGGTGATCTCGGCGCTGCTTTTGGGAGAGTATTTGATATCCGGATATCTCGGACCGTTTGCGACGAAGTTTGTGGAGAAACATGTTTCTCCCCTGATCGGCACGGTGATCTTCTGCATGATGTATGCGGTTTCGATCGGCCTGTATTCGCTGTCAAGATCCATGCCGATGCTGATCATCGTGATCATTATCCTCGGTATCGCGGATTCATTCGGCTTAAACATCATTACCGCTGCATTTACGGGGACGAAAAAGGACGATTCCTATGACGACAATACGGCGCTGATCGCCTTTATCCTGTTCTCCAGGCTCGGAATGACCGTTGCGCCGACGCTGATCCTGTTCTTTGGAAATGTCATTATCCTGTCCGTGGTCGTGCTCGGAGGACTGGCACTTTTCCTGGTGGCAGGGCTTCTGCTGTACCTGATGGCAGTGGGAGGGAAACGGAAGGATGATTGACTTGGAAAGGAGACGGTTGACGTGCTGCGTCATGGTGACGAAAAAGATCTCGAGCAGGTAAAAAAGCTGTCGGATCATCTGTTCGGAGACCCTTATATCTCGACAGAGGAATATTTGGAGCTGCTGAAGATCGGCTATCTTTTTGTAGCGGAGGAGGATGGCGAGATCCAGGCGGCAAGCCTCCATCATCTGATCACGCCGAAGGAGCTTTCGGATGAGATGGCGGTGACCCCGGAGATGCAAAAGGACCTTTGCAAAGAGCGGCCGTCGCTTCACTTTCGCTATCACGCGGTGTATGAGGAACATACGCGCAAGGGGATCGGCTCTTCCCTTCTTGCCTACGCGCTGCAGGAAATGAAAGAAGACAATAAATACGGTTCTGTTTTTACCCAGCTCTGGGTTCCCTTGAACAGGAACATGAAGGAAAAACAGCCGATGGAGTTTCTGGCGGAAAAACTGGGTTTTTCCAAGCTGCATGAGCAGTTTCAGCCCTGGCAGATCGAAAAGTATAAGCATAGTTATTGTCCGGTCTGCGGAGGGTGGTGCCGTTGCAACGCGAGAGTGTATTACAGGGAATTATAAAAGAAAGGAAACAAACAGTGGATAATTCGATCATGGGTCTGGAAGACAGCGGCCTGCTCTGGCTGAAGGACGTCGACAGCATCAATACGGAGGTCGGGCTGAATACCTGCGGAGACTGGGATTCTTATATCTCGGCGCTGAAGATCTTCTACACAACGTATGAGGATAAGATCAGTGAGATCAAAGAGCAGTATGAACAGGAAGACTGGGAAACCTATGCGGTCCGCATGCATGGGATGAAGAGCGCGGCCCGCGTCATCGGCGCGGAGGACCTGTTTGAAAAAGCAAGGCTTCTGGAGATGGCGGGGAAAGAAAAGGATGTGAGCTTCATCCGCAACCGGATCGACGGGTTCCTCGAGGATTATAAGCGCCTCGGAGAGCAGCTGGCTCCGCTGGAAAAAAACGAGAAGGAACTGCCTCCGGTCAGCGAGGATATGCTGCAGGACGCCTATCAGACGCTGCTTGAAGCGGTAGACGCGGAGGATTCCGATCTTTGCGAGATCGTTTTGATGGAAATGAAGAATTATACTCTGCCGGAACGGGATACGCCCGTCTTCCGCGAGTTGTATAAAAAGTATCTTTCTGTAGACTGGGAAGGAATGAGGGATCTTATATGCCAAGAGAGATAACTGTGATCGCAGCCAATGAAACATTTTCTGTGAAGGGCCTGCTTTCCAAAATTGCACAGCAGGGCTTTCCGGTGCGTTACAGCGGCGTGTCGGGACCTGAGATCGCGCAGAACGCGAAGGATTCCGATGTGATCGTTTACTATACCTATAATTTTGACGCGAGAGCCCGCGCCGGCTTGTCGCAGCTTAAAGATCTGATCGTCGGAACCGGAAAGGAGCTGATCCTGATCGGGACCAAGGAGGAGTACTCGCTGGTGACGGCAGTGATCCCCGAAGAAAACGTCAGGGACTTTTTCGAGCGCCCGTTTGATATGAAGTCCTTTTTGGACCGCCTCTCCGATTATCTTCTGGATGCGGCCATGGAGGAATCCAAGAAGGTCATTCTGGTCGTGGATGATGATGTGAACTATCTGAACATCGTCCGTGAATGGCTGAAATCATCGTACCTGATCGCGCGTGCCAATACGTCGATGCAGGCGATCCAGTGGCTGGCGAAGAACCATGCGGATCTTGTTCTCCTGGACTATGAGATGCCTGTGACTTCGGGCGCCAAGATGATCGAGATGCTGCGCAGCGAAGAGGCGACCAGGGATACCCCGGTGATGTTTCTGACGGCACATTCGGACCGTGATCATTATCTTCGGGTGAAGGATTACCATCCGGCCGGCTTTCTTTTGAAGACGATCGATAAGGGCGGGCTTTTGAAGGAACTCAGAAACTTCTTCGATCAGGAAAAGAAGAAACAGGGCGGAGGGGACACAGGAAGCACCTCCTCCGGAGGCGGCACCGACTTCTTCAGTCCTGTGGATGACTTCAACGATGACTTTGGGGTAACCGGACTGGGAGGAATTCCGGACACGGATGACTTTGACTTCTCCTGGGACGACTTTTAAGACTATAGATGACTACATTTTCAGATCCCGGATTTTTATTCCGCTTTTTACCGTTATTTATTCTGGCGTATTTTATTGTGCCGGCCGCATTTCGGAATGCTGTGCTGTTTTTGGGCAGCATTCTTTTCTATGCGCTGGGGAACCCGTACCATGCGATCGGATTCCTCGGTCTTATTTTCTTAAACTTTCTCCTGTCCAAAGGGATGCTCAAAAAGGGGAGAAGGGTCTGCCTGATCCTGGCAGTACTTCTCGATGCAGGCGTTCTGATCTGGGCGAAGGCTGTGGAGGCGTTCGGCTCCGGTTTTCTTCTGCCGCTCGGGATCAGCTTCCTCATGTTCAAAATGATCTCCTTCCAGGCGGATCTGTATCTCGGCCGGATCAAGGAGCCGCCGAAGTTTTTTGAGACACTCGCGTATTTCTCGTTGTTTTTCCAAATTCCGCAAGGCCCGATCATGCGGTTTTCCGAAGGCTTTAAGGAGCCGCCGAAGCCAACGATCCGGTCGCTGGACAAGGGCCTGGCTCTTTTCGCGGCAGGGCTTTCGATGAAGGTACTTTTGGCGGACCGGCTGTCGCTCCTTTGGAACGAGATCTTCCGTACCGGCTATGAGAGTGTGTCCACGCCGCTGATGTGGCTGTTTGTGCTGATCACAACCTTCCGTTTGTACTTTGACTTCTGGGGGTATTCCCTGATGGCGTCGGGGGTCGGCGTCATGCTGGGCTTCCCCTTTATCCGGAATTTTGACAACCCCTATGGCTCGCGGTCGGTGAGTGAATTCTACCGCCGCTGGCATATGACGCTCGGCTCCTGGCTTAAGGATTATATATATATTCCGCTGGGAGGGAGCAAAAAAGGCGGGGGCCGGACCTTCTTCAATCTGACCTTTGTCTGGCTGATCACGGCAGCCTGGCACGGGATCACGCCGCCCTTTTTCCTGTGGGGAGCGATCCTTCTGCTGCTGATCCTTTGGGAAAAGTTTGTGCTGAAAAGGAACGAAAAGGCGCTTGCCGTTTTGGGGCGTTTTCATGTGATCGTGCTGATCCCTTTGACCTGGCTGATCTTTTCGGTCGGGAGTTTGGGAGATGTTCTGACCTGTTTCGGAAGGCTTTTCCCTTTCTTTGGGATCGGAAATACACTGGATCCGATGGACTGGGCGTTTTATCTGAGAGAGGGCGCCATACCGCTGATCGCCGGGTTCATTTTCTGCATCCCGCCGCTGATCCGGTGGATCAAGGGGCAGCTCGGAAAAATGTGGCTTCGGATCGTTCTTTTGGTCCTGTTCTGGGTCAGCATATACTTTGTTGTGATCAGCGGGAGCAATCCGTTCCTGTATATCAATTTCTGATGGGATGATCATGGAAGAAGAAAAAAATAAGGAACAACAGGAAGAAAAACAGAATAATAAGGATGAGAAAGAAGAAAAATCGCCGAAGAAGCCGACGATGCTTTTGATGATCCTGATCTCCTTCGGGGCGTTCACCTTTCTTTCCTTCTTCGGAAGCCGGAAGGCGTACGGCACTTACGCGAAAGAGATCAATCTCTTAAAAGAGCCGGCGCTGACGCTGTTCTTCCGCGGGCTCCACGACGGGGTGGTTCCGTGGGGGAGCGGGAAAGAGCGGAAAGAACCGGTGCATGAGGACAAGGCGGCTTCTGCGTTCTTTTTCCACATTGCGGAGCCCGGAGCGGAAAGCATTGCCTGGGAAGAAGGGCTGCCGGAGCCGGAAACGGAAACGGAAACCGAGACCGAAACCGAGGAGATGACGGAACCGGAGGCGCGTTATGTCTATACGGACGCGCCGGAAGGGTATTTTGCGGATACTCTGTTTGTCGGGGATTCCAGAACGGACGGGCTCGCTATGTACAGCTCCCTAAAAAAGGAAGCGGATTTCGCATCGAAGACTTCGCTTTCGATCTATAATCTCTTTGAATGGACGCTGAACTTCCGCAGCCCGGGCAAGGGGGAAGAGACAAAGCTGCTT
>JAEESA010000119.1 GCA_016286115.1 Lachnospiraceae bacterium | reverse complement strand
AGGCGCAGAGAAGAGAGTGTTTGCCAAATGGGCCAGGCATTATTCCACCATGGCTTATTACGCCTACAATCCACCCATGTTTCTGAAGCTTAGTACCGCAATCAGGATGCTGGTCAGCATGACGGGAACGATCATCCTGTATGCCTTTGCAGTGAAGGGCAAAGTGGCGCCTTTCCAATTCATTGCCTTTTCGTCCGCATACGGAATGGTCACCGCGGCATTAGGCAGCCTGACGGATATTTCGGATTCCATTGCCCGGATCCGGCCGCTGCTTTCGATGACGGAGCCTCTTCTCTCCGCCGTCCCGGAGACGGCAGGGGAACGGCAGAGCGTGCATGCGCTTAACGGCGCGATCGAATTATCGAATGTATCGTTCCGCTATAATGACAGGATGCCTTATGTCGTGGAAAATATGAACATCAGGATCCAGCCGGGCGAATACGTCGCCATTGTCGGGAAGACCGGCTGCGGGAAAAGCACGCTCCTCAGGCTTCTGCTTGGATTTGAAAGCCCGGAGCGCGGTTCGATCTATTATGACGGCATGGATATGTCTAAGCTGGATCTTCGGACGCTCCGCCGCAGGATCGGGACCGTGACGCAGGACGGGGGCCTTTTCTCCGGCAGCATTTTTGAGAATATATCGATCATCTCTCCGAATATGAGCGAAGCAGACGCCTGGAAAGCGGCGGAGATCTCCGGGATCGCTGATGATATCGCCGCGATGCCGATGGGAATGCACACGATCATCTCCGAAGGCCAGGGCGGGATCTCGGGAGGACAGAAGCAGCGCCTTATGATCGCGCGCGCAGTAGCACCGAAGCCGGATATCCTGATGTTTGACGAGGCCACATCGGCCCTCGACAACCGTACGCAGAAGAAGATCGCGAACGCGTTGGACGGCTTAAAATGCACCAGGATCGTGATCGCTCACCGGCTTTCCACGATCGAGCACTGTGACCGGATCCTTCTTTTGGATAAGGGCAGGATCGTGGAAGAAGGGAATTATCAGGAACTGATGGAACGTAAGGGAGCGTTCTACGAACTCGTGGAACGGCAAAGAGTGAATTAAAAGGAGGAAGAACATGGGAAAGGAATATTTAACGGATATCGAGATCGCGCAGGCATGCGAAATGGAGAACATTTTTTCCATCGCAGAGAAGCTCGGGATCGATGAAAAATACCTGGAGCAGTACGGCCGGTACAAAGCCAAGGTGGACCTGTCTTACTTAAAGGACAACGCCGATAAGCCGGATGCGAAGCTGATCCTTGTGACGGCGATCACTCCCACACCGGCGGGAGAAGGAAAGACCACGACCTCTGTGGGTCTGACCGACGGACTGCGTAAGATCGGGAAAAACGCGATGGTCGCGCTGCGGGAGCCCTCCCTCGGACCGGTCTTCGGGATCAAGGGCGGCGCGGCCGGCGGCGGATATGCGCAGGTCGTCCCGATGGAGGATATCAACCTGCATTTTACCGGTGACTTTCATGCGATCGGCGCGGCAAATAACCTTCTTGCCGCCATGCTGGATAACCATATTCAACAGGGGAATTCGCTTGGCATCGATCCGAAGCAGATCACCTGGAAACGGGCCGTGGACATGAACGACCGGCAGCTCAGAAAGATCGTGGACGGGCTCGGCGGGAGACTCCAGGGAGTGCCGAGGGAGGATGGCTTTGACATCACCGTCGCTTCCGAGATCATGGCGGTGCTTTGCCTGGCTTCGGACCTGATGGACTTAAAGGCACGTCTCGGACGGATCATCGTGGGCTATACCTATGACGGGAAACCGGTGACGGCGCATGACCTGAAGGCGGAAGGCGCGATGACGGCGCTTTTGCGGGACGCCTTGAAACCGAATCTCGTGCAGACGCTGGAAGGAACGCCGGCCTTTGTGCACGGCGGGCCGTTTGCGAATATCGCGCATGGCTGCAACTCCGTACTGGCCACGAAGATGGCGATGAAATCCGCGGATTATGCGGTGACGGAGGCCGGATTTGCGGCGGATCTCGGGGCGGAAAAGTTCTTGGATATCAAATGCCGGCTGGCCGGCTTAAAGCCCAGCGCGGTCGTGCTGGTCGCTACGGTGCGGGCCCTGAAATATCATGGCGGTGTGGCGAAGGATGATCTTTCCGAAGAAAATACGGAAGCCTTAAAGAAGGGCCTGCCGAACCTTCTGCAGCATGTGAAGAACATTAAGGAAGTCTACGGTCTTCCCTGCGTGGTGGCCATCAACGCCTTCCCGACCGATACCGAAAAAGAGCTGGAACTCGTTCGGTCGGAGTGCGCTGCTCTCGGTGTTGCGGCAGAGCTCAGCGAGGTCTGGGCGAAGGGCGGCGAAGGCGGAAAAGCCCTGGCGGAGCGCGTCGTGGCGGCCTGTGAAGAAGAGAATAACTTCCGGTTTTCCTATGAGTCAGATCTTACGATCGAAGAGAAGCTGGAAGCCGTATGTAAGAAGATCTATCATGCAGACGGCGTGAACCTGACGCCGGCGGCGAAGAAACAGTGCGAACGACTGGCAAATCTTGGTTTCGGAGGACTTCCGGTCTGCATGGCGAAAACGCAGTATTCCTTCTCGGACGATCCCTCTCTTCTCGGGGCGCCCACCGGCTTTACCGTGACGGTCAGGGAAGTGAAGATCAGCGCGGGCGCCGGCTTCCTGGTGGCGCTGACCGGCGAGATCATGACGATGCCTGGTCTGCCGAAGTCGCCGGCTGCGGAACGGATCGATGTAGACGAAAACGGCGTGATCACCGGACTGTTTTAGGAGTAGAAAATGTTTCAGGACAACACACTTTCCGAATTTACCCAAAAGCTGGCATCGCATGAGCCGGTGCCCGGCGGCGGCGGCGCGGCGGCCATGGTGGCGGCGGTCGGGGTTGCGCTTGGCAGCATGGTGGGGGAATATACCCTCGGAAAGAAAAAGTATGCAGATGTAGAAGATGAGATCCGCGCGTTGATGGAGCAGGCCGGGAAGCTGCGGCAGCAGTTCCTTTCCTTTGCGGATCGCGATGCGGAGGCATTCCTTCCCCTGTCCAAAGCCTATGGACTTCCGAAAGACGATCCGGACCGGGACCGGGTGCTGGAAGAAGCACTCCGTGAGGCTGCTTCAGTACCGCTTTCTCTGATGGAAAGCTGCCGGGATGGCCTCAGACTCATGAAGGGGTTCCGTGAAAAAGGGTCGAAGCTCATGCAAAGCGACGCGTTATGCGGAACATATTTTTTAAAAGCAGCCCTCCAGGCGGCATCCTGCAACGTATATATAAATACAGAGCTGATGAAGGACCGGGAGAGGGCGTCGGAAACGGAAGAAAAGGCCGGAGCGCTCCTTTCCGAAGGACTGGAGCTGGCGGCTGTGATAGTGGGAGAAAATTGAAATGGCAGAGTTATTAAAGGGCGTGCCGGTGGCGAAGGCATTGACGGAAGAAACGGCAAAGAAGGCGGCGCTGCTCAGAGAAAAGGGAATTGTTCCGACACTGGCCCTGCTTCGCGTCGGGGAACGCGCGGAGGATCTCGCATATGAAAAACAGATCATAAAGAGATGCGAAGAGGCTTCGGTGGCGCTGAGATTAATGGTCTTTGCGGAGACGGAGGCAGAGGAGTTTGTCCGGTGTTTTCATGAGCAGAACAATGACCCGGCCGTACACGGGATCATGTGGTTTCGGCCGCTCCCGAAGGAAATCGATGGAGAAGCGCTTCGAAGGGCGCTTGATCCTTCCAAGGATGTCGACGGCTGCACCGACGGTTCGCTGGCGGGCGTTTTTGCCGGAAGGGATGTGGGCTTTGCGCCCTGCACCGCGCAGGCGGTCATGGAGGTCCTGCATTTTTACGGGGTGGATCCGAAAGGGAAACGCGCGGTGGTCCTGGGACGGTCTCTGGTGGTCGGACGGCCGGTGGGGATGCTGCTGATGCATGAAAATGCCACAGTCACCATCTGCCACACGAAAACAGAGAACGCAGCGGCGATCGCAAGGGAGGCGGAGATCCTGGTCGGAGCCGTCGGACAGGCGCGTATGGTTGCGGCGGAGTACGTAAATCCTTCGCAGACCGTGATCGATGTCGGGATCAACTGGGATGCGCATATGGGTAAGCTCGTCGGCGACGTGGATTTCGAAGTCACAGAGCCCCTCGTCCGCGCGATCACACCGGTACCCAGCGGTGTCGGATCTGTCACGACGGCTGTTTTATGTTCACATGTTGTTGAGTCAGCAGAAAAACTCAATAAGTAGGATCCGGCTTGCGAGACCATTATCGAAAAAGCAGCGCGTGGACGCTACGCGTTACTGGCGTATGAGCACTTAGCGACCGTTCTTTGGTCGCTTACGTGCGATCCCGACCAGCCACTTAACGAGAACCAGCTTGCTGGTCGAGTTTAGTGAGGTGGGCTAATGAGTGCAAGCTTGCGCAGCACGAATTTAGTAACGTACGCAAGCGTCCCCGAGCGGCTGCGAACGTCCAGTGGACGTTCTCTTGCAGCGGACCGGAGCGGAGCGTAGACAGCGCCGCTGCGATTCGATGATGTGTCTCGCAAGATGGATCCGGACGGGAAACCACTATTGAAAAAGTGCTTGCATAGGGGAAACACATCTGCTACCATTAAAATTACTATGAAAATAAAAACATTATTTAACAAAAAGAAAAGAGAATTAAAACGCGGGATCGGGGCGGCACTTGCCCTGCTTCTCGTATTCGGGATCACTTCGGAGAGCTACGCTTCGAACGCGACGATCCGCGACGCGGAGAAGAAGGTGGAGGAAGCGGAGGAGAATCTGGAAGAGATGAACAACCAGATCGGATCCATTGAATCCAGGCAGGCTTCGCTGCGGAAGGAGATGGACGCGATCGGGGCGGATCTGGCGAACTGCGTTTTGAATATCACGCTGCTGGAAGCAGAACAGGAGCAGACGCATGCGGAGCTCGTCGAGGTGAATGCGCGGCTGAAGGATGCAAAGGCGACGGAAGCCGAAGAATATGACAGCATGAAAAAGCGGATCCGCTATATGTATGAGAACGGGGAGAACTCTGTCTGGTCGGCGCTGCTTTCGGCGCATGGGATCTCGGATTTTTTGAATAAGATGGACTATGTGTCTTCCGTATACACGCATGACAGGAACCTGCTGGAGAAATACCGGGGGACCGTGCAGGAAGTGAAAGACCTGAAAAATGATGTGAAGGAAGAGGAAGCCGAGCTCGAAGAGATCGAAGTGGAACTGAAGAGCCAGCAGGAGCTTCTGGAACAGACCCTGGCGCAGAAGGAAGCGGAGAATGAGGACGTCAGCGCCCAGCTGGTCAGCGCAAAGGCTCTGGCAAACCAGTATGCGGCGACGATCGCCGAGCAGAATGAGGTGATCCGCGCCGAGCAGAAGCGGATCGAGGAAGAAAAGGCCAGAAAGAAGGCCGAGGAAGAAGCGAAGAAAAAGCAGGAAGAGGATAAGAAGAAGGCGGAAGAAGAGCGGAAGAAATATCAGGAACAGGCTGCCGCAAACAACAATAACGGAAGTTCAGCCACCAACACGGATCCGGATGACGGCGGCGGAAGCGCCGGCGAGAGCTCGTATGAAGAAGGCGGTACATCCTCCGGCGGCGGTGGAGGCGGCTTGAATCCGGGCTATACGACCGGGATCAGCGGACAGGCCGTGGTCGATTACGCCTGCCAGTTCATCGGCTGTCCCTATGTATACGGCGGAACGAGCCTGACGGAGGGGTGCGATTGCTCCGGCTTTACGATGGGGGTCTTTGCCCACTTCGGCATCAGCCTTCCCCGGACTTCCTATGAACAATCCCAGGTGGGACAGGCGGTGTCCTATGAGAATGCGCAGCCCGGTGACATCTGTTATTACACGGGACATGTGGGGATCTACATGGGCGGCGGCATGATCGTAAACGCGAGTACGCCGGCCACCGGGATCAAGACACAGTCGGCGACTTACAGGCCGATCGTAACAATTCGTCGGGTGTTATAGCAAATGAAGAAAATATTTGTTATAATTGGGGCAGTGGTGCTTTTTGCCGGGATCTTTCTTTTTGCGGTCTTTCGGGAAAAGGGCAACACGCCCCTTATTTATTCGGACAATACGGACCGGGTGATCTTGACAACAGAGGGCAGGGAGTTTACACTCAGGGATCTGGCGTTCTACATCGGCTTTCAGGAAAAAAAGGTGGATGAGCAGGCGCAGATTTACGATCCGGAGCATCCTGCCAACTATTGGAATACGCATACCAACGGGAAGTTCCTGAAGGTACTGGCGCTCGAATCGGCTATGGACATGATGCTCCATGATTGGTATTATAGTAAGATGGCTGAGGAAGAGGGCCTTACTCTGAATGAGGAAGAGAAAGAACTTGCTTCGGATGCGGCCACGGATTATGTTTCGGATCTGGGAGAGCAAGGCTTAAAGGCTCTCGGCATTTCCGAAGAAGAAGTAAATGACACCTGTAAAACCATCGCTCTTTCCGAAAAGTATATTCAGGGGCTTTCGGAAGCATCGGGAAGAGATACCGCGGTGTTTGAGTGCGGCGGGATCGCCTGGGACGAAGAAAAGGAAAAGCTGAAGCTCCGTTATGATGAAGAGCTGAAGCGGCGGATCCCGATGGGAAAAATAACGTTGGAGTATTAAGTGAAACTGGGCAGAAATGACCCGTGCTGGTGCGGGTCCGGGAAAAAGTATAAAACCTGTCATCGGGCATTTGATGAAAAAATCGAGGAGTACCGGCTGCGAGGAGCGAAGGTTCCGGATCATAAGCTGATCAAGACGCCGTTTCAGATCGAAAAGATCAAAGAGAGCGCAAAGATCAATGTGGCTGTGCTGGATGAGGTGGCGGAAAAGATCCGCATCGGAATGTCAACGGAGGAGATCGACCGGATCGTGTATGACACGACGACGAAGATGGGAGGGATCCCCGCTCCCCTGCATTATCAGGGGTATCCGAAGAGCGTCTGCACCTCGCTCAACGATCAGGTCTGTCACGGGATCCCGGCGGAGGATATCATCCTGAAGGACGGCGATATCGTGAACGTGGACTGCAGCACGAATCTGAACGGATATTTTTCCGATTCCTCCCGGATGTTCATGCTGGGGGATGTGGAGGAAAAGACCAGAAGGCTCGTGGAGGTAACAAAGGAAAGTATGGAGAAAGGACTGGAGGCGACAAAGCCCTGGGGCTTTCTCGGAGATATGGGACAGGCAGTGCATGACCATGCCTACGCAAACGGGTATACGATCGTCCGGGAGATCGGCGGTCACGGCGTGGGACTGGAGTTTCACGAGGATCCCTGGGTGGGGTACCACTCCAAAGCGGGAACCGAGATGCTGCTGGTGCCCGGCGTCATGTTTACGATCGAACCGATGGTGAACATGGGAAAAGTTGAGATCTATATGGACGATAAGAACGGCTGGACCACTTACACGCAGGACGGACTTCCGTCCGCGCAATGGGAGATCCAGGTATTGGTAACAGAGGATGGGGCAGAGGTGATCTCCTGGTAAAAGGCGCAGGAGAGCTTCATTTCCGGGGAAAAGGAGAGGAAAACATGAGGAAAAAATTTTTAGCAGTACTTCTGGCGGCGACAATGATGATGCCGAGCGCTGTTTTCGCCGGTGAGATCACGGAGAATACAGAAAAGCAGGAAGCCGTGGCTTTGGAAACGGAGACCGCGGAAACGGAAAGCGAAGAAAGTACGGAACCGGAGGTCGCGGAAGCTGAGGAAACTAGTGAGAATCTGGTCGCTTCCGGCATCAGGCTGACCGAAAAGGTGGTCACCTGGGAGGATGAAAAAAATGTCAATCTGGAAGAACTGGAAGGGACTGATGACGGCCCGCTGGATCTTTCCAGAGCCCGGGAATGCTACCGGGATATGAAATGGAACGAAGAGTTCAAGAGTTATATCTTTAAGGATGATAACGGCGGGACCACTCTGCTGGATCCGGAGGATCCGGAGTTTGTCAAGAATGTGTTCGGACCGGATGAGAAGGAGGCGAATGGCGTTGGTATCGCTCCCAGCGGAACGCCCAGAACAGCCACCGGAAACACGGTAGCCAGCCCCTATACCGGAAAGACCTATACCTTTGCCGCGTCCAAGGCGAATGCGACGATCAATGACGTGATCGACGTCAGCAGCCATCAGGGAACCGTGAACTGGGCAGCTGTAAAGACAGCAGGGATCGACTGCGCGATCATCCGTATCGGCTATCGCGGCGCTGCGGACGGCGTGCTTCATGAAGACAAGAACTGGAGGACCAATATCGCGGGAGCGAAAGCGGCCGGACTCAAGATCGGCGCCTATGTCTTCTCGCAGGCGATCACGGAAGCGGAAGCAAATTCGGAAGCGGCTCTGGCGGTAACATGCCTCAGCGGCGTCGCCATGGATCTGCCGGTCTTTATCGATTATGAATATTACGGGTCAAGCGGCCGTCTTCGCGATGCGAAGCTCTCCGCGCAGGCTCATCAGACGATCTGCAACGCGTTCTGCAACACAATGAAGACTGCGGGCTATCAATTCGGGATCTATGCCAACAAGAATATGCTTTCCACCGACATGGTACCGACAAACTGTATCGCGGGAACGGTATACTGGCTGGCGAGATACCAGGAAGTGTGTGATTACGGCGGAACCTATACCTTCTGGCAGTATTCTTCCACAGGTAAGGTCGGCGGCGTGACCGGGAATACGGACTGCAGCTTCTGGATCCAGGACGGCCTGACTGCTTCGATCACGGCGAGCCCCACGGAGATCGCGATCTATGAAGATTCCACAGGAAAGACCACATTGAAGGGAAGCTCGAACACTTCTGATGTGACCTATGCCTGGTCGCTTATTTCGGCTGTGAACCGGAAGGGAAATGCCGTATCACCGGATAAGATCGGTTCCCTCAGTTCGACAAGCGGGGACAGTGTTAACTTTGTCGCGAAAAAACCCGGTAAAGTTGTGATCCGTCTGACGGTTTCAAAGAGCGGAAAGTCAGCAACTTCGGATATTACGATCATGATCCGCGGCAGGCTTACGACCGACAATACTTCACTGGATAATGTTGAATTTGAATACAATGGAAAAGAGCGCAAGCCAAAGGCAACCGTGACGTTTAGCGAAGCCGATCTTACACTGAATACAGATTATAAGATCTCTTACAAGGCAAACAAACGGGTCGGCACGGCGACGGCGATTATCGAAGGCATGGGCTATTTCACCGGTACTGTGACGGAGCATTTTGAGATCATTCCGTTTAATCTGGATACCGGAGGAAGCACCCTCAACATCGCAAAGTTCAGGGATCAGACCTATTCTCCGGACGGACTGAAGCCGTCGACGACCGTGAAAATGAATAAGACCACCGTATCTCCGGTGAA
>JAEESA010000118.1 GCA_016286115.1 Lachnospiraceae bacterium | reverse complement strand
CCAGATAGTAATCCGCGCTCTCGGGATCCTCCGTCACGCCCTCCTTCAAGCCTTCCGCATAGCCCGAGATCAGCGCCAGCGGCGTCTTCAGTTCATGCGAAACATTCGACAGGAACTCCTTCCTCATCTCGTCGATCTCGGTCTTTCTTTTGATGTCCTGCACGAGCTCATTATTCGCGGTCTTCAGATCCCGGATCGTTGTCTCCAGCGCGCCGGAAAGCTCGTTCATATGCTCGCCGAGTTCATCCACTTCCTTGGACGATCTCCCCTCATAATGCGCCTCAAAGTCCAGCTTCGACATCCGCCGTGAGATCTCCGTCAAGCCGCGGATCGGCGCCGTCAGTTTTTTCGTCAAAAAGTACACGATAAAGACCGCCGCCACGATCACGATGCAGCCCGTGATCAGCAGGAACCTCGTGCTGATGGACGTCGCATCCCGTATGCTCTCCAGGGCGCTGCGGATCAGGATGAAATTCCCATCCGGCAGCGTCCCCCACAGGGAAAGGTAGTCCGACTCCAGCCGCGTGTCCTCCTGCCGCATCATCGCATAGTCGTCCGTCTGCAGCACCACGTCCACATCCCCCGCGCCCTGCAGAAACACTGCGTTCAGAAACTGCTCCCGCAGCTCCTGGTTATTGTTCGCGGAGGACTTGACCACGACCCCGTCCGACCGCACGATCATGATGTCCACATTGTCCTTCGAGCAGATCGACTCAAACACCACATCAAACTCATCCGTCATCAGCGCCCCATCCGCGCTGGCCTCCGCCACCACGGAAAACGCGGACTCTATCGACCGTTCTTTATATGTTATGTAATAGTTTTCCAGGAAAAACGTATTCAGCAGCCAGCACACCAGCACCGTGCCGGCCAGGATGCACACCATCGTAAACGTGACCTGGAAAGAAAGGGTGCGTTTTTTCATTGTTTGTCCTTTTAAGTGACGCTATGTTCCTTTTCTCCTGCTATCCCTCAAACTTATAGCCCAACCCCCAGATCGTCTTGATCTGGTCGCCGGCAGGGCCGAGCTTGGCGCGCAGCTTTTTGACGTGCGTGTCGATCGTGCGCGCGTCGCCGAAATAGTCGTAGTCCCAGACCGCGTTGAGGATCTTTTCGCGGGGGAGGGCCTTGCCTTCGTTTTCCATGAAGTAGGCGAGGAGCTCGAATTCCTTGTAGCTTAAGTCGACGATCTCGCCGTTGACGGAGACGCTGTGCGCACCCTTGTCGAGGATGATGCCGCCCTTTTCGAGGAGGGAGTCGTCCTCCGGCAGGGCGCGGCGCAATATCGCTTCCACGCGCGCGACGAGGATCTTGGGGCTGAAGGGCTTTGTGATGTACTCATCTGCTCCGGCGTCGAAACCGGTGAGCTCGTCCCGCTCTTCACCCTTTGCCGTCAGCATGATGACCGGCACGCGGCTCGTCTCGCGGATCTCGCGCAGCACCATGTACCCGTCCATCTTCGGCATCATCACGTCGAGGATAAAGAGCGCGATCTCTTTGTCCTCATAAAAATAACGCAGGGCCTCCTCCCCGTCAGCTGCTTCGATAATGAAGTAGTTCTGACGGGAGAGAAAGTCCCTGACCAGTTTTCGCATGCGGCTTTCATCATCCGCCACCAATATCTTAATCTGTTCCATTGTTATCTGTCGTCACCCCCAGTTCCATCTCTTTTTCACGAACGATCCGTTCCCGTTCGGTCAGTTCCTGTTCCCAGTCCTCATACTTGTCTATGATCGCGTTCTCATAGTTTAAGATCGTCACATTGTCCCTGCTCAGCCAGGCGATGGCGATCATGCCGATCAATGCCGCGCTCAGCGCTATCACAAAAAAGAGCGTGATGGAAAAACGCTTCTTCACTTTCTGGAAATCGGCATCGGTCTTCGCCGCGTTCTTCAGCTTCTTTTCATCCGCTTCCCTTCGGACCGGCTTCTTCGCGGGCACCTCGATCGCGTGGATCTGGTCCGCGCTGAATCGGCCCGTTTCCTCGAGAAGGTTCCGAAGGTCTTTTAAAAAGGCGAGGCCAACCGGCGTCACGAATAATTTCTTATCCACGGCGTGGTTATAAACAGTGAGAACATAATCCGGATTGTTCCGGTCCAGTTTTCCCCGGAGATACCGGACGCCCTCGGCTTCTTTTTTCGCGAGCGCGATCTCGGTGGGGTCTTGAAAGACAAACCCATCGATCATCGAATCGGCTACTGTCTGATCCATTGTTTCCACTTCAGCCATTCATGTATCCCTCTGCCAGAACAACCTCTTTCTTTTCAAGAGAGGCCCTTACATCAATGATCCTCTGGTTTTCCGAGCCGCGGAACGAAAGCGATAAATTCTTTCGTTCTTCTATAAACTCCCCGTCCACAAGCACGTCGATCATGGAGAGCATCTCATCCGTCACCTCGCACCGTGCGCGGGATTCCTTCCACAGTTCCTCGTCCAGCAAAAACCCGGTGTAACACCAGATCGTCTTCTTCGGCCGAAGGGCGCGAACCTTCTTTAAGAGCTCGACAAGAACGCGCTGGTTCTCCGGCTCAAACGGCTCACCACCGAGCAGCGTCAGCCCTTCGATAAAGTCTCTGGAAAGGAGGGAAAGAAGATGCTTTTCCGTTTGTTTTGTATACGGTTCCCCAAAGGAAAAATCCCAGGTCTCCGGCTGAAAGCAGCCCTTGCAATGATGCGTGCAGCCGGAAACAAAAAGAGAGACCCGGACCCCCGGCCCATCAGCGATATCCACTTCCTTAATGTTGCCGAAGTTCATTTCCCGTCTCCCTTGTAATCAAAATTCTTCTCGCAAGCGCTTATCTTTAACGCATGCTAAATAAAACTCTCTCCAACTCGCCCATCACAAACTGCTGGATCTTAAGGTCCGTCTGCACATCGCCGGTCTCCAGGGAATGATTGGCGTCCTGCACGAGATGCAGCGGCAGGGCAAGGCGTTCTGCTCCCGCTCTGATTTCGTCCGTATTCGCAAGCGGATCCTTTGTACCGTGAAACACAGCGCCGGCAAGCCCCTCTGTTTCCGTAAAGGTTTCCGCCAGGGGTGTTAATAGGAACTGATACGGCTTTAGCTTTTCTTCCTTCGCATAGCGCATGGCGGCTATCGTTCCGATGCTCTTGGACACGAAGACCAGCTCGTCTTCCGCACTGATCTCTCCTTTTAACGATTCCACCGCCTGTTTCAGGGCAATAGCATATCCCTCTTCCCTTTTATCGAGATTTCCTTTGATATCTGAAGGAAATCCGTGAAAAGAAAGAGGGATCACTGTAAATCCATATTTTTCTCCAAGCCGCCTCGCGTAATAGAGAAGCGGCTTGTCGCAATGATATCCCACTCCGGGGAACAGGACCATCTTTTTCATCGTCTGTCGTTAATCCGGGACTCCCGCGGCCATCTTCGCCTGTGAATCCTCCGGCAGAAGGCTCATCCAGTCCTTTACTCCGTTCATTTTTCTCTTTCTCAGTATCGCGTCGACATCACCGGAGATCCCGGCGCCGTCTTCTCCGATGCTTTCGCGGATGCTTTTGATCAGCTCGTAGTCCTTCTTTTCCAGCTCGGTCATCGGCTCGTTTTCATCGCGGTCTTCAAAGTACTTGTCACAGGCTTCGCGAACCTTGATCACGCTCTCGCCGATATGCTTCGCCTGCATCTTCCGTTCCTTCACGTCCTCTGCGGGCTCCATGGCAAGGAAATTACGAAGCAGCTGCATACGGTTTTTCACAGACTGCACATTCTTGGACAGGACGCCGTTCGCGGCTTTGCCCCTCTGGATCTTTTCCTGCTCGTTGTTGATCGCCCAGGAGCGGACCTGGCTCTTTAAGGTCTTCGGCATATTCTTGCTGACCCGAAGCCTCACCTGCTGGAGAGCCTTCTCCTCGGTCATTTCGCCGGTATCATCTCCCTGCAGAAAATCACGCTGTTTATGCTGGTTTATCTGCTCTTCCTGTGTCTCCTGCTTGAACTGCTCGATCTCATATAACTTGTGCTGTTCCAAATCTTTGTACATATCACTCATCGTCTGTTCCTCCATATACTCCCATGATCTCTTCTTCCGGCACCAGATCCGGCATCAGGTCTCTCATCAGGTCCTCCGACTCTTCCGTGCGGCAAAGGATCCTTACCAGGTCCTCCGTCTTGCAGGTCAGCTTCGCTGCCTTGGCGCTTCTCGCCAGAAGCATGAGACAGCCTGTCATCGGGTCTTTCCCATTTGTACTCAGGAGAACCGGCTCGATCCGTCCCGAAGGATACCTTTTAATGAGAAACAGCCCTGTACCATCAACGGTACTGTAGTAACTGCTGAGAGAAACATCATAGTCCGTCACCCTACGCTCAAAATCGGCTGCAAACGGTGAATCGCCCGAATCCTCTACTCTTGCAAGAACCGTCCTGAATTCCACCTGCGAAAGGCTCTGCAACGGTTTCACCCAGGATTCCACCTTCTGCTTCATGAGCTGATCCACCAGAACCTTCGCCAGCGGCTCCGAATACAGGAAGATGCCGCCGCCCTTGAATTCGAACCCATAGTCCTCAAGGAATCTCTTCATCCCTTCGAAGGTTCCTCCGCCCGGCATAAGAAATACCCGGTAGCTGATACCACTCTTCGCAAGGATCTTGTCCATCTCCGTCAGAAGCAATGTTCCCACGCCGCTCCGCCGGAAGTTCTTGTCCACATACATGTAGGTGATCGTCGCTTCATAGACGCCCTTTTTGGGGGTGGGCCCCACGTAGAACTGCAGCACTCCTGCCGCGAAGTTCCCTGTCTCCAGCGCTCCGATCGTAAAGAACCCGTTTCTTTCTACTTGCCAGCGGATATCCTGCGGTATCATATAGGCGAAATACTGCATATCCGATTGTGTCAGCGTATAATAGGTCATAAAGTCTCCCTCACTCGCTTCAATGGTATATACGAAGCTCTTTTGTACCTGTGTATGTTTGGCACAAAAAAATTTCAGAACTGTATCGGACAGTTACAGATACTATACCACACAACAAGGGCATACGACAATACTTCTTATTAAGGAAATATAGGCAAAAAAGCATACATTTTCTGATTTTTCAAGAAAAAGGCAAGAAATTCAATCCAGACTTTTCAAATTCAAAATCCTGTGGTATAATTCTAACTTAGCGTTACATATACGGCTTTTAGGCCGTATATGTAACGGGTTTTGCCAATTAAATCGCCTGCGGCGATGGGCAAAACCATCTCAACCGGAACGTATTGGGCCGTAACCGTACAGCGTATGCGCGGTTCGGCTGAGAATGTGAATAGTTACAACAAAAAGAAATGGAAGGAGTTCCGTGGGAATGGACATAAAACCAGAATGGTTCGGGAAGAGGATCAGGGTAACCGATACGAGCGACAGAACCCAGATCGGCCTCGCCTGCTACAGCAAGGTCTCGGATGATGATGTACCTGACATGTCGGTATTGCGGCTGAAATTTGTCGGCGGCTATACGGACTATGCCCCGGATGACCTTCAAAAAGTCGAGCTTGTCGAGCTTGGCGAATTCGAAGGCAGCAAACGGGATATCGGCGTCGTAAGAATGTAGAAAGCGTCGCGCTTTTTGCCGCGGACAGGTTTAGATATTTTCATAAATAATTCAATTTAGAAGCTGGGGGTGCCTGTCCGAAAACAGGCTGAGAGACAAACGTCAACCCTTATTACTTGATCCGGGCAATACCGGCGTAAGGAACGCATCAGGATGAGCACACCTCCGGTTTCTAGAATAGAAAACCAGGAGGTGTTTTATGTTAAACGTATTTGTTAATTTGGAAGAAGACGGTTCTTATTCCCTGACCACCGGGGGCTATGTCCTCTTCATCGCGCTGACCGTTGCTGTCGTGCTGCTCGGCGCCACTCTGCTTTCCAGAAAGCATAAGATGGACGTGAAGCAGCTCGCCTTTTCCGCTATCGCCATCGCGCTCGCCGTGGTCACCAGCAACATCAAGCTGATCCACATGCCGATGGGCGGGGCCGTCACTCTTTTCTCCATGCTGTTCATCACGCTGATCGGTTACTGGTTCGGCTTTGGCGCCGGCCTTACGACCGCGATCGCCTATGGCTGCATGCAGCTCGTCTGCGGGCCTTATATCATCAGTTTCCCGCAGCTTCTGGTGGATTATATCCTGGCCTTCGGCGCGCTTTCGTTATCCGGGATTTTCTATGGAAAGAAGCTGGTCCTTGTCAACGAGGTCAAGAATAAAAGCTATACCATGTACGGCATCGTTCCGGGATACCTTCTCGCCGTGCTCGGGCGGTACTTCTTCTCCACCCTTTCGGGCGTCATTTTCTTCGGCATGTACGCGCCTGAGAATTTCCCGAACCCGGTGATCTATTCCATGGTCTATAACGGTGCCTACATGGGGCTGGAAGCGCTGATCACCGTCGTCGTGATCATGATCCCGCCGGTGGCCAAAGCGCTGGAAGCCGTAAAGCGGATGGCAACGGAGAAATAGGCTTTGTCCGTGATCTACAGCGGCAGCCGGGACCGGATCACCGGTGCGAGCAGCGTTACGATCGCGAGCTTGATAAGGTCAAACGGAATGAACGGCAGCACGCCGAAAGAAAGCGCCTGCGGCAGTGTATACCCTCCCTGCACCGCAAGCCAGATCGTCCCGAGGGTGTAAAGGACAACCGTGCCGCCGCATAAGGCAAAGAAGCAGATGATCCTGTGCTTTATCTTCGTTTCCGGAAACCTGTCGATCACAAGTCCCGACAAGAACACCATCGGAAGATACCCGATCAGATACCCGCCGGTGGGGCCGAAAAGCTTCGCCGCCCCGCCGGTAAATCCGGTAAAGACCGGCACTCCCACGAACCCGATGAGTAAATAAATAAGCACCGCCGCCAGAGCGCGCTCCATCCCCGCCACATACGTCACGAGCGCCACGCCGAGCACCCCAAGGGAAACCGGTACGGGACCGATCGGGACGGACCAGGGGCAGAGGATACAAAGCACGGCTGCAAGCAGCGCCACCGTCACCATATCCTTTATTCTGATCCTATTCTTCTCTGTCTTTTCTTTCGTTTTTTCCATGTTTACTCTCATTCAGTCCGCTCTCATTTTGGAAATCATTTGCCGCGATTGTTAACCGTCATCGCGATCCGGTTGACAATAAGGATAGTTCACCGTTTTCCTCTTGTCAACCTTTATTTCACTATGCTATTCTATTTAAGATTTGTTGTTATTTATGAAAGGAGTTATATCATGGCAAACGAAATCCCTTACAAAATCTATCTTGAGGAGAACGAGATGCCTAAGTCCTGGTACAATCTCAGGGCTGACATGAAGACAAAACCCGCGCCCCTCTTAAATCCCGGCACGAGAGAACCCATGACCGCGGAAGAGCTGGAAGGCGTTTTCTGCAAAGAACTGGTGAAGCAGGAGCTGGACAACGACACCCGCGAGATCGAGATCCCGGCGGATATCCGCAGCTTCTACAAAATGTATCGTCCGTCGCCGCTGGTGCGGGCCTACTGCCTCGAGAAAAAGCTGGGCACACCGGCAAAGATCTATTATAAGTTTGAAGGAAACAATACCTCCGGCAGCCACAAGCTGAATTCCGCGATTGCGCAGGCCTATTACGCAAAGCAGCAGGGCCTTAAGGGCGTGACAACGGAAACCGGCGCCGGTCAGTGGGGAACCGCCCTTTCGATGGCTTGCGCATATTTTGAGCTGGACTGCAAGGTCTACATGGTGAAGGTCTCCTATGAGCAGAAGCCCTTCCGCCGTGAAGTCATGCGCACCTATGGCGCTTCCGTTACTCCCTCTCCCTCCGAGGAGACCGAGATCGGGCGCAAGATCCTGAAAGCGCATCCCGGAACGACCGGTTCGCTCGGCTGCGCGATCTCCGAAGCCGTGGAAAAAGCAGTTTCCACCGAAGGCTATCGTTACGTGCTCGGAAGCGTTTTAAATCAGGTCCTTCTGCATCAGTCCGTGATCGGTCAGGAATGTAAGATCGCCATGGATAAATACGGCATCAAGCCCGATGTCATCATCGGCTGTGCCGGCGGCGGTTCCAACCTCGGCGGCCTCATCGCTCCGTTCATGGGACAAAAGCTCCGCGGCGAAGCAGACTATCAGATCATCGCGGTCGAGCCGGCTTCCTGCCCGAGCCTGACCCGCGGCACCTATGCATACGACTTCTGCGACACCGGTATGGTGACCCCGCTCGCGAAGATGTACACGCTCGGCAGCAATTACATTCCGGCTCCGAACCACGCCGGCGGGCTCCGCTATCACGGCATGAGCTCCATCCTTTCTGAGCTCTACGATGAGGGCTTTATGGAAGCGAAGAGCTATCGCCAGACCGAGGTATTTGAAGCAGCCGAACTCTTTGCCCGTTCCGAAGGCATCCTTCCGGCGCCGGAAAGCTCCCACGCCATCAAGGGCGCGCTCGACGAGGCATTGAAGTGTAAAGAAACCGGAGAAGAAAAGACGATCCTTTTCGGTCTGACCGGAACCGGGTATTTTGACCTCGTGGCCTATGAGCAGTTCAATAACAAGACCATGGAGGACTATGTTCCGACCGACGAAGAGATCGCAGAAAGCGTTAAAACTCTGCCATGAAAATACTTATAACGAATGATGACGGGATCGACTCCCCGTGGCTCAAAAAACTGGTGGAATTATCCGCCGCCTTCGGCGAGGTGACCGTGGTTGCGCCGGATTCTCAGTGTTCCGCGAGCTCCCACAGGATCACCCTGTTACAGGATATCGAAGTCACACCGGTGGACTTTCCGGAAGCGCAAGCCGCTTTTCGGATCAACGGCACCCCCGCCGACTGCGTGCGCGTCGGAGTCCGTTACCTCATGAAAGAACAGCCGGACTGGGTTTTTTCCGGGATCAATGACGGCTTCAACACCGGCTTTGACATTCCCTATTCGGGAACCGTCGCCGCGGCCATGGAGTCCCTCCTCAGCCACATCCCGTCCATCGCGTTTTCCACCTGCAGGGGCGGGTTCGAGGACACCATCGACCGCTATTTCCATGAGATCACGGAAACGATCCTGCGAAAGCCGCCCTGCCCGGACCGGATCTGGAACGTGAACTTTCCGGGCTGCCATCTGAAAGAAGCGCAGGGGCTGCTGTGGGACCGGATCCCCGCGCCCGTGCCCGTGTTCAGCGACAGCTTTGAAGAAACGCACCGGGAAGGCGATACGTTTTATCTGAAGACGGTCGGCACCTTCATCGACAAAAAAGACGTGCCCTTCGGCTCCGACATCGAAGCCGTGCTGGGCGGATACGTTTCGATCGGGACGGTGCGGAGTATCGTGCTGTAAAGACAGGGCAAGACAAGACAGGGGCCAGGGGCAGACAGGGGGACGGTTCAGACAGGGGGACGGTTCTTTTGTCTTTTGAG
>JAEESA010000117.1 GCA_016286115.1 Lachnospiraceae bacterium | reverse complement strand
CCACGGATCTCGAAAACTATCTGACCGTTGCGCAGACAACGCTTCGGGTATTCGGAATCCAAGCTGGATGAGATCTACATGATGGGGCTTTTGCATGATGTCGGAAAGATCGGCGTGCCCGATGAAGTGATCAATAAGCCGGGACGCCTTACGGATGAAGAATATGAACTGATCAAAAAGCACCCCGCGATCGGGAGCGGGATCCTGGAAAGTATCGAAGAACGGCCGTCTCTTTCCGTTGGCGCGAGATGGCACCACGAGCGCTATGACGGCGGCGGTTATCCCGACGGCATCGCCGGCGAGGAGATCCCGGAAGAAGCCCGGATCATCGCCGTGGCCGACGCCTACGACGCCATGACCAGCAGCCGCAGCTACCGTTCGGTCATGCCGCAGGAAAAGGTGCGGTCCGAGATTGAAAAAGGCATGGGCACGCAGTTCGATCCGCGATTCGCGAAGATCATGCTGCAGATGATCGATGAGGATAAGAATTATAAACTGTGCGGGAAATAATTCCTTACGCCGCCCTGTGCATAAACATAAAAATGCCCTTCTATCTACGTGTTGCAGATAGAAGGGCTTATTTTATTTTTCTTAGAAGCGTGCCTCTGCTCCAAGCTTCTTTGTCAGGAACTTGGTAACGGTGTTGGCGCAGCCTTCGATCTCTTCTGAAGTTAGCGTCTTTGCGGGCGAGCCGATCGTAAGCCGAAGCGTAATCGACTTCTTCCCTTCGGGGATCTGGCGGCCGAAATATTCGTCCACAAAATCCACATCCTGCAGAAAGCTCTCCGCGTTCTTTTTCTGAAGCGCCGTCTCCCGGATCGTCTCCCACTTCACGCCCCGGTCAAAGAGCAGCGAAACATCATAGGTGTTCCACGGATATTCCGTCAGATGCGTGAAGGCGTTCGTGCGGCTATTCAGAGGGACAAGCGCGTCAAAGTCGAGTTCAAAAAGGACCGTTGCCACTTCCCTGATCCCGGCAGCAAGCGATGCTTTCTTACTTAAGACGCCGCAGTCTCCGACCTTCTTCTCACCGACATAAAGATTCATAAAGGCGTGCGGATCCGCCCAGACCGGCGCTTCCTCCACCTTAAATGACAGCTCTTCCATGTGGCAGTACCGCCCCATCGAAGCCAGGATCCCCTTCAGCTTCCGGAACAAGGCAGCCACTTCATCCGCCTCTCCGACAACCGCTCCCGCGATGTGGCGGGGCTGTGCGGGGAGGGATTCGGACGGGTCATTCGGCTGTGTATAATCACGGTCGAAGAACACCTCCGCCTCTTCAAAGATCGAGAATTCATTAAAATACCGCTCGTTGTCCATAACGGCTTTGCATAAGTTCGGAAGAAGTGAAAACCGGATCCTGCTCTCCGTCGGCGCCGGCGGCGTGGACAGGGACAACACATCCTTTGCCTCCGGGAACAAAGCATCCACCTGCTTATCGTTCATCCAGGGATAGGTAAAGACCTCCTGCATGTTGCAGCGGATCGCGAGATATTCCTTAATGCTCCGTAAAAGATCCATATCCTTCTGCCGGATCGCAGACGTAAACGAAGTCGTGATCGGCGTCGGCTGGAAGTTTTCATAGCCATACATCCTCGCTACTTCTTCCATGATATCCGCCTTCATTGAGATATCGCCTGTCGCCCGGTAGCTCGGCACAACAACGCGGAGTACGTCTCCATCGATCGTTACCTTGAACCCGAGCATCGTCAGCTTCTTTTCGATCTTTTCTTCGGGCAGGCGCATGCCAAGCCGCTTCGCGAGCCAGGACAGATTCACCTCAACCGTTTTCTCTTCCGATCTCTTTTTCCAGAGGTCAGTAAACGCAACAAGCTTCACCTCCGGATACAGCTCCTTAAAGAGGTCCATCGCCATGGAAAGCGCCGGATCGCATCGTTCGATGTCGATCGCTTTTTCATAGCGGGAAGAGGCTTCCGTGCGGTTATCATAACGGAGCGCCGTTCTGCGCACGCCCGCAGCTTCAAAGTTCGCGACCTCAAGGATCACGCTCGTCGTCGTATCCAGGATCGAATCCAGGGCGCCGCCCATCACGCCGGCCAATGCCACCGCTTCCTTATCATCCGCGATCACAAGGTCATCCGGGCTCAGTTCCAGGGTCTTGTCATTAAGGAGCAGAAGCTTTTCCTGATCCTTTGCATGGCGCACCGTGATCCCGCCCTTGATATTATCGGAATCAAAGGCGTGTGTGGGCTGTCCCACCGCCATCATCACATAGTTCGTGATATCGACAAGCGCATTAATAGGGCGCTGTCCGACTCTCCAAAGCCTGCTCTGCATCCAGAACGGCGCTGCCTTTACAGAAACGCCCGTAAGCTTCGCGCCGATATAGCGCGGACACCGGTCGCTGTCCTCGATCGCTACAGGAAACGCCTCCACCTCGCCGGGGTCAAAGGGCTTGATCTCCTTCAAAGGAAGCTCATAGAGCGCCGCGATCTCGCGCGCGATCCCGTAATGCCCCCACAGGTCCGGGCGGTTTGTCATCGACTTATTGTCGATCTCCAAGATGATATCGTGAAGTTCCAGCGCATCCGCCACCGGCGTGCCCGCTGCCGCGTCAAATGCGGACAGGTCCGTAATTTCCGCTTCCTGGTTTTCCGGGAACAAGTCGGAAAGACCGGTCTCCGACGACGCGCAGATCATGCCATAGCTTAAGACGCCGCGCAGCTTCGCCTCCTTGATCTCCACCGGCTCGCCCTCGCCGTGCCACCGCACAAACGCACCGGGCTTCGCCACGACGACCTTCATTCCCGCTTCCAGATTGCTGCCGCCGCAGACGATCTCTTTGATCTCTCCGCCGCCGATATCGGTTTTGCAGATCCGAAGCTTATCCGCGTTCGGATGAGGCAGCACCTCTTTGATCTCGCCTACGATCAGGCCGTTAAACTGCTCCGCCAGATCCGTAACGCCTTCCACCTCCACGGTGGACATGGTCAGCTCGTACGCGAGTTTCTTAAGATCTGTCTCCTCCGGCAGATCCACATAATCCTTGATCCAATTAAGTGATACTTTCATTCTTTATTCTCCCTTTTAATGGAACTGCCGTAAAAATCTGAGGTCTGCGCTGTGGAAGAGCCGCACGTCGTCGACTCCGTAACGCATCATCACAAGACGGTCCAGTCCGATGTTCACATAGAACCCCGTGTACTCGTCCGGGTCAAGCCCCGCCGCGGACAGCACATTCGGATGCGGCGTTCCGCCGGGCATGATCTCGATCCACCCGACCTGCTTGCAGACGCTGCAGCCTTTGCCCCCGCAGATCTGGCACTGCATGTCAATTTCAAATCCGGGTTCCACGAACGGGAAGAAGCCGGCGCGCATCCGGACCGGAATGTCACGCCCAAACACCCTGGAAAGAATGCTCTGGATCATGACCTTGCCCGCCGTATAGGTCAGGTCCTTGTCCACGATCAGCGCCTCGTACTGAAAGAACGCTCTCTCATGGTGCGAATCCGTGGTCTCGTTCCGATAGACCCTGCCCGGATAGACAAAGCGGTACGGCGGCTCATGGGTCTGCATATAACGCACGCTCCCGCCGGTGAGATGGGGCCGTAAGCACAGCTTTTCATTCGCTTCGCCCGTGTCATGCCCCTTGATCCAATAGGTATCCATGCTCTCTCTCGCCGGATGGTTCGGCGGGAAATTGAGCTTGTCAAACGCATAAAACTCAGAAGTGATATCATCCTCCTGATAGATTTCAAAGCCCATGGAGCGGAAGGCATCGTCAAGGTCATAACGCATCTGCGTGATGGGATGTAAGCCCCCTTCCGGCGGCAATGTCCCCGGCACCGTCCAGTCAAAGTCCTCCGGGATCTCAGCTTCCTTCAGCTGCAGCTCCTCCCTCTTGGCTTCGATCAGCTCCTGCATTTTATTCTTGCCTTCGTTAATGAGTTTTCCCATTTCCGGCCGCAGCTCGGGATCGACCTTCGGGATCTCCTTCATAAGTCCCGTAATCTCCCCCTGTTTCCCGAGAAGCTTCGATTTCAGCTCCTGCAGTTTGGTAACGGACATGGCCTCCGCAATCAGCTCCTGCCCCTCCCGGAGCAGCTTTTCCAATTGATCTTTCATCTTTTTCTCCTATTATCCAAAAGGATTTTTTACCCGAAAAATCTTATCACAGCTTGCCTTCACCGTCAATCACATAACCGTCTTCATCCAACGTTATCCCTGTCGAAAGGCTTTGTTCAAGCGCAAGGATCCGCTCCTTTTCAGGACCCTCGGAATAAAGGACGGTACGCCAGCTTTCCTGATGGCAGGGGAGAAAACGGAAAACGACACTCCCGTCCCTTTGCAGCCGCACCTGCGCGATCCCCATGTCCTTCGAGCGCCACCCGTCCGACGGCGTACTGGAGAACCAGAAGTTCCCGACGCTGTAGATGACCGGTACATCCTCCACATAGGCGATCCCCTGCAGGCAGTGGGTGTGGCCGCCGATGATCACATCCGCGCCGGCTTCAGCGAACTGCCGCGCAAGCTCTGCCTGATCCCCTTCATATTCAAACTTTCCTTCCGTTCCCCAATGCACAAAGGCCACGACAAAATCCGCATTCGCCTTCGCCTCGCGCAGAACCTCACAGTAATGCGCAGGATCCAGCGTCTTCAAGACGCCGGAAGAATCCTCCGTCGCCGCCCTCGTATAATTTGCAGACCGTTCGATCTGCGTCGCCGCCGTGAACGCGATCTTCCTCCCGTTCATGATAAAGTAAACCGGCCGTGACGCATCTGCAAGATCTCTCCCCGCGCCGACATGCGGCATGCCAACGGCGTCCAGTGTATCGAGGGTATCAAGAAGCGCCTCTTCCCCATAATCAAAAATATGGTTATTCGCGAGCCCGACGATATCGGTTCCCAAGGCAAACAGATACTCCGTCTTCTTCGGATCAGCGCGGAACGTATAGGATTTCCCCGGCAGCGGCGCCCCGCGCGTGCTGTAGGCGAATTCATTATTCATCATGCAAAGATCCGCCGCGCGCAGTTCTTCCAGAAGGTTCTCCGAAAACCCGGCCTCGATCCCGCCGTTCTTCTCGATATAGTTCATACAGCCGCAGCCGTCCATGAAGTTGATATCGCCGGTGAAATCCATGACGATCTCCTCCCCGGACGCCGTGTCCTTCCAGAAGACACAGGAAAGCGCCTCCGGGCCTGTTCCTCGGTCCCTTAAGTATTCCGTCCACCAGACGTGGATGGATCTGCCGGTCAGGTCGAATATCGCAGAGCTCCCCGCATTTCCTTTTTCTGCCGCATCGAAAGGTTCACCTTCATCCCCTTCTTCCGCGCCTGGTACAACCGCATCCGCAAGCGCCAGGACCGTTTCCTCCCCGCACTGTTCCCTGACATAGTCAAAGAAATCCTGCGTCGCCTCATACGGACCGGTCAGCGCCTTCCCCTCCGCTGAGAGCAGTGTATCCACCGCCTTTTCATAGGGCGTTTTTTCGGGCTCTGCGGGTTCTTCCGGTTTTACGGGCTCTTCCGGTTCTACAGTTTCTTCACTCTCTGTTTCTAAAGTCTCCGTTTCCGGCGCTTCCGTATCTTCCGTTTCCGCGCGACTGATATGAAACGTATTCGTGTTGTATGTATTATTCCGTTGCGTGGAGCATGCCGTTCCCAGCGTCAAAGCTGCCGCAAAGAAGACGGGCACTAAAATTCTTTTCTTCATATTTTTGTATGAAAGACACAGGACTGCCATACAGCCGTACGACAGTCCTGCGCTTTGACATTTTGATAAGTGCTTTTTGATCTTAGTAGTTCACGATCTTCCCGAAGTCTGCCTTCAGGCTGGCACCGCCGACGAGGCCGCCGTCGATGTCCGGTTTGCCGAAGAGCTCCGCTGCGTTCCCGCCGTTGACGGATCCGCCGTACTGGATGCGTACCGCGTCCGCTGTCGCTTCGTCATACACTTCCGCGATGCAGTCACGGATGGCCTTGCAGACCTCTTCCGCCTGATCGCTCGTCGCGGTCTTGCCGGTTCCGATTGCCCAGATGGGTTCGTATGCGATGACCATGGACTTCACCTGATCCGCTGTGATGTCCTTCAGATCGGACTTGATCTGGAGACGGATCCAGTCAAGGGTGATCCCCATTTCGCGCTGCTCCAGTGTCTCGCCGCAGCACAGGATCGGAGTGAGACCCGCTTCAAACGCCTTTTTGACCTTCTTGTTCAGAAGCTCATCATCTTCCTTGAAATATTCTCTTCTCTCGGAATGGCCGATGATGACGAATTCGGCGCCCGCGTCCTTGATCATGGCGGCAGAGATCTCACCGGTGAATGCGCCCTTCTCTTCGAAATACATATTCTCGGCACCGACCTTCACGTTCGTGCCCTTTACCGCGTTCACGACCGGTACGATATCGATCGCCGGCACACAGTAGACCACGTCCACCGCGTCATTGTTCACGAGCGGCTTCAGCTCCTCAACAAGCTTTAATGCCTCGCTCGGCGTCATGTTCATTTTCCAGTTTCCTGCAACGATTTTCTTTCTTGCCATTTTTCTCTCCTTTCAAGTCTATATTTAACTCAATTATTTGTCATCCGCTGCCGCAACACCCGGAAGTGTTTTGCCTTCGAGGAACTCGAGGGAAGCGCCGCCGCCGGTGGAAATGTGGCTCATCTTATCCGCAAAGCCAAGCTGGTTGCAGGCTGCCGCGGAATCGCCGCCGCCGATGATCGTGGTAGCGTCGGTCTCTGCCAGAGCCTTCGCAACAGCGATCGTGCCCTTTGCAAGTGTCGGGTTCTCGAACACACCCATCGGCCCGTTCCAGACCACTGTCTTCGCCGACTTCACAGCCTCTGCATACATTTCCTGCGTCTTCGGCCCGATGTCCAGGCCTTCCATGTCAGCCGGGATCTTGTCCGCGTCAACAAAGGATACTTCGATGGGTCCGTCGATCGGATCCGGGAAACCGCTGGCGATCGTGGTATCGACAGGAAGCAGGAGCTTCTTGCCCTTCTCCTCTGCCTTCTTCATCATATCACGGCAGTAATCCAGTTTCTCATCATCCACGAGGGATTTTCCGATCTCCATGCCCTGCGCCTTCAGGAAGGTGTAGGCCATGCCGCCGCCGATGATCAGCGTGTCGCACTTCTCTAAAAGGTTATTGATCACGTTCAGTTTATCCGCAACCTTCGCGCCGCCAAGGATCGCAACAAACGGGCGGACCGGGTTCTCCACGGCGTTGCCGAGGAAGTCGATCTCTTTCTGCATCAGATAACCTACGGCGCAGGTGCCGCCTTTTTCGCGGATGAACTTCGTCACGCCTTCCACCGATGCGTGTGCGCGATGGGAAGAACCGAATGCGTCGCAGACATAGTCATCTGCCAGAGCGGCCAGCTCCTTGCTGAAGTCCTCGCCGTTCTTGGTCTCTTCCGCGCCGCGGAACCGGGTGTTCTGCAGCAGGATCACGTCTCCGTCCTGCATCGCTTCCACAGCCTTTGTTGCGGCCTCGCCGGTCACGTTGTAATCAGAGATAAAGGGAACATCCTTCCCCAGCTTTTCGGAAAGACGCTCTGCGACAGGAGCCAGGGACTCGCCTTCGTTGGGGCCGTTCTTTACTTTCCCGAGATGGGAGCAGAGGATCACCTTGCCGCCGTCCTTCACGAGCTTCTGGATCGTCGGAAGCGCTGCCACGATACGGGTTTCGTCCGTGATCTTGCCCTCCTTCAGCGGCACGTTGAAGTCGCAGCGTACGAGCACTCTTCTGCCCTTCACATTCATATCATCGACTGATTTTTTGTTTAATGACATCTTAAAACCTCCCTGTGTAAATATTTTTTCTAATACGCAGAAATCTCCCCGCCTTATGCGGGCGGAGAGATCTCATCATAATCTTTTCTGAATTATGCTCCGAGCAGGCTCCCGAAATGCTTGATGGTACGGACCATCTGGCTGGTGTAGGAGTTCTCATTGTCATACCAGGAAACTACCTGTACCTGTGTGGTTCCGTTGTCCAGCGGAAGAACCATGGTCTGGGTAGCATCGAAGAGAGAACCATAACGCATTCCGATCACGTCGGAGGATACGATCTCGTCTTCGTTGTAGCCAAAGGACTCATTGGAAGCAGCCTTCATAGCGGCGTTGATCTCTTCCTTCGTCACAGAGCCTTCCACAACAGCGGTAAGGATCGTGGTGGAACCGGTCGGGGTCGGCACACGCTGTGCAGCGCCGATGAGCTTGCCGTTCAGTTCGGGGATAACCAGGCCGATCGCCTTTGCAGCGCCGGTGCTGTTCGGAACGATGTTCACGGCTGCAGCGCGGGAACGTCTCTTGTCGCCCTTTCTCTGCGGTCCGTCCAGAGTCATCTGGTCGCCTGTGTAAGCATGGATCGTGCACATAATACCGGACTTGATGGTTCTGCAGTCATTTAATGCCTTTGCCATCGGTGCCAGGCAGTTGGTGGTGCAGGATGCAGCGGAGATGATCGTGTCATCCTTGGTCAGGCTCTGATGATTTACGTTATATACGATAGTGGGCAGATCGTTGCCCGCAGGTGCGGAAATGATCACATGCTTTGCGCCTGCGTCGATATGTGCCTGTGCTTTGTCCTTGCTGGTGTAGAAACCTGTGCACTCCAGAACTACATCCACACCGAGCTGGCCCCAGGGAAGATCCGCAGCCTTTGCTTCTGCATAGATTGTGATCTCCTTGCCGTCTACGGTAATGGAGTTCTCACCGAAGCTCACCTTGTCATACAGCTCATATTTTCCCTGTGTCGAATCATACTTCAGAAGATGAGCAAGCATCTCGGGAGAAGTAAGATCGTTGATCGCCACGATCTCAAATCCTTCTGCTCCGAACATCTGCCGGAAAGCAAGGCGCCCGATACGTCCAAAACCATTGATTGCAACTTTTACTGCCATTTCAATTCCTCCTAAACGATAGTGTTTTTGATACCTCTTGCATTCTACAAAATTTTTTGTGATAATTCAAGAGGCAAGCGGGTGTTTTTCTATGAAATCATTCAAGACCTGCGTTATGAAAGAGGCGACACTATGATCAAGCTCTGGGACACACATATGCATACATCCTTCTCGGGCGACAGCCGGACGCCTCCGGAGGAGCAGATCAAGGCTGCTCTCGCAAAGGGGCTTAGCGGATTATGCTTCACGGATCATATCGATCTGGATTTTCCGGCGATCCCGGAGGATCCGACACTGACGCCCACGAGCTTTCAGTTTGACCCCGAAGAGTATTTTCGCACCCTGAAGCCGCTTGCTGAGAAGTACCGGGAGGAAATACAGGTTCTGATCGGCGTGGAGCTCGGCGTGCAGCCGCAGATCGCTGAAGAGAATTCGGCGCTGGCAAGAGCGCATGATTTTGACTTCATCATCGGGTCCGTACATCTCGTGGATCACTGCGATCCGTACTTCGACACGTACTGGACGTTGTTTGACAGCGCGAAAGCAGCCGTTTTGCATTATTTTGAGTCCACGCTTGAGAATATACAGCTGTTTCGTGATTTCGACGCGCTCGGCCATCTCGATTACGTGGTCCGCTATGTTAAGGATCCGGCCTTCACCTATCAGTGGGAGGATTTTTCGGACGTATTGGAGGCGATCCTCCGCTTTCTCATTCAACACGATAAGGCGCTGGAGCTCAACACCGGCGCGCTCCGCCGCGGCATGAAGCATCCGAACCCGACGGAAGGGATCTTAAAGTTCTACCGGTCTCTCGGCGGGGAGCTTTTGACCATCGGCGCCGACGCCCACATGCAGGAGCATGTGGCACTCGCCTTTGACCGCGTGCCGGGGATCCTGCGGGAATGCGGTTTTACAGGCTTTCATGTG
>JAEESA010000116.1 GCA_016286115.1 Lachnospiraceae bacterium | reverse complement strand
AAAGATCTACAAAATGATGATCTAGGAGCCAAAGAAACGTTAAGAAGGCCGCCGGGTGACTGCGAAATGGCAGTTGCTCAGCGGTCTTTCTATTTTTTGCGTTCGATTGACGGAATTTAGCCTAAACCGGGAAAAACCCGCAAAATTATGGATGTAGGCTTTGTAGGCAGCTCCAATTCTGGTATAATTTCGTATATGTACTTAGACTGATCGTAACTATTTGCAGCCGAACCATGCATTCGCTGCGCGGGACGCAAACGTCCGGCGGACGTTTTCTTGCATCCGACCGGAGCGGGGCGCAGACCGGACCAATACGTTCCGGTTGAAACAGTAATGATCTGAGTTTGATCTTGTGAACAAAAAGGAGAAAAAATGACTGTTAATTCAAAACGTGAGGGAGTGAGATTGACTGTAACGATCCAGGGAACCGTGGACGTGGATACGGTGGCGGATCTGGAGGACGCGCTGACGGAGGAAACGCTCGACGGCGTGGAGGAATTGTTTTTTGATCTGCAGGACATGGAATATACCACGTCGGTGGGGCTTCGCGCGATGCTGAACGCGTTCCAGATCCTTGACGAACGGGGCGGCAGAATGGTGATACAGCACCTCAATGAAGATGTGAAAGAGATCTTTGACATGACAGGATTTACAGACTTTCTGGAGATCGAGGATTAGTATAAAAGGTTATACCGGGATTGAGGATAAAGGAGAAAAACTATGGAGCATTCGTTTTCTGATCTTGAGCTGAATAAAGAAAAGATAGATGAGATTTTAAAAATGCCGCAAAGCGAAATAGAAAAGCTGGAAAAAAACGCGCTGGCCGGAAATACTGTTAACCAGCTTCAAGACCAGATCGGCACTCAGAATGAGAACGTTAAGAACGAGGAGAAACAAATTGCCGATGAATTTGAAAAACTTCTGAACCGGGCGTTTGATGAGTCTGAGAAGAAAGATGAAGATGGTTCCGATCCTAAGGCTGATAATCATGATGATAACTATTTTCTGGAAATAGATTATGATCAAGAGATCATCAGCGATCTCGAGGGCAATTTAAGCCTGTTGAACGGGAATAACGAGGTCCGGTTTGACATGGCTGAGGCTCAAAAGGAAACGGAAGAAAAATACGCACAAACAGATGTCCGGTTCTTTTCCGACTTTGAAGGCGACATGGAGAATGCAGAACTGAATCATTTGAATCTTCTACAGGTGAAAGACTTCACGGCAATGGAAGCCAGGCTGAAGGATTCTCTGGAGAAGAATTTTGACTCGGAGATCACGGACAAGAACAAGAATAAAATGCTTTTTGAGCTGATCTTTCATTTAAGCCGTGTTGCGCAGCTGGACAAGGAAAAAGCAAAGAAAAAAGTAAAGAACAAAGACAGATATCAACTTCTGGGCCTGGAGGGACATGGCATCTGCAACGTTTATCTTGAGAACTATGCGGATAAGAAGTTCATCCGGTATCTGTTGGAAGAACAGCTTTCGCATTACGAAAAGGTTCGTATCCTTTATCTGCAGAATCTGGAAAAACCGGTGCCGCATAGCTACCTTGAAAATAAAAATGCGGATCCGAGAGATAAAGAGCTGGTCAAACAATATGCCGTTCACATGGTGAGAAATACGGATGCGTTTCAGGAACTGAAATGCATCAACGAGATACTGGAAGCCCTTTGTGATATGTCGGAAGGATTTGGATCAAATATCGGAGTTGACAGCGTACCCGGATATGTGCAGGAAATACAGAAGGAGCTCATAGAAAAAAAGGCGCCGGAAGATAAGAATCTGATCACGGAAAATCGGACGTTTTTTAATATGCTTAAGTTCCAGAAGCTTAAGGGGATTTCAAATGCAGCGCAGACGCACGATGAAAACATCGCAAACGAAAAGCTTGAAAGAGATCTTCGTGGGTTTCTGAAAAGCAATAAACTGATTGAAGATTTTGAACTGCCGCTCAGCGTATATGACGGAGACTTTCATAAACCAAAGCTCGACCCGGGGGAGTGCTGGCCGCCGCTTAAAGAGGACGAAAGCTTCTCGGCCGAACATAAAAACGCAGTGTTGTTCCGGCGGATGGCGCTGCTCCTTTCCATGGAAGACCAGGTCCGGGAAGTCTGGCCGGCAACGAAAAACGAGAATGGAGAGCTAAAGAGCGGCGTGCTCTTAAAACAGTATCACGGGACAAAGGTTTCGGAAGCTCTTCGACAAGGCCGGGAACTGTCGTCTGACGCGAAAAAGCAGATCGCCGATATCGTTATGCTGAATCTGATCTGCGGGAATTTGCAGAACCCGGAGGAGAACCTGATCGTAGAGAATGCTTCGAATGATTCAAGTATTCTTGCGGTCAGGGAAGCCTTCGGCACAGAAAAATCTTTTGGGGAGAACGCAGGAAAGGCCATCCTTGCCGCATATGGCGGGGGCGGGGAAATGAGCCTTCGCTCACTCGGAAACCTTTCTCCGGAAATGAAGGCAAAGATCCTGAACTTAAGCCCCGCTATGCTGACAACGTTATTTGAGAAGGATCTTACCAAAAGGCAGATGGATGCGCTGCTTTCCAGGCTTTCGGCTGTAAAGGAGCTGATCCGGTCATTTGAGTCAAACAGGAAAAACGATCAGGTTTTTGCTGCGAAAAAGATCAGGAAATATATCCGGGGGGAAAAGAACCGTTCGGATGAAGAAAAATTCAGGGATCTGCCGCAGAAATACGATCGGATCCGGCTTATGCTTAATAATTTTCAGCAGCGCAGCAATACACTTGTCAATCAGAAGCTCCAATCTGCCGGAAACGAACTGTTTCCGCAGGAAAGGAAAAGAGTAAAAAAAGCCCTGGATAAAAGAGAGCCGATGTTAAGGGGCGTGCTGATGAATCAGGTGGATCGGTATCTGGCGTTATCCCGATCCAAAGACTTTGCAGATAAACTACGTAAAAATGATCCGGCGGCGATCTCGGTAATGAGGGATTACGAACAGAGGATCCTGGACGGAGAAGCGCTCTATAAGGCCCAAATGCAAGTTTTTGCCGATCAGCTCGAAGGCCTGGATACGAAGGAAAAGCTTCTGGAATTTGCTATTTCGCAGGAGGTGCTGATCGAAAGAAACGATTACTTTGCAAATGTGCAGGCGAGCCGGTATAAAAACAACGAGGACAGCGATTCCATGTATTTTGTCAAGGAGTCCGTGCGCGTTCTTTCCGAACGGGCGATCGATTCGACGATCCGGGGCGCGGAAGAGCTGCAGCAATACCTCGGAAGGGTGGACGAACAATACAGGTTTGCCATTCAAAAATGCGAGGAATACATCGAATCTCATACGCCCCTCATCCGCTTCTGGACAGAAGACGGGAGAAAACGCTTTGAGATGGTGCAGGCGCTGAAAGAACGGCTTACCAGGGAACAAAACCGTATCAATACGAACGGAGCGATCATGCTTCAAAAAATGGTGAGCGGGGAGGAAGAATACACAAGCTTTAAAGAGCTTCTTGCCCTGGGTGAACTTCGCGCCGCGAAGCTTGCGGTCGTTCGCCGCAAAGAGGACTTTAAGGCGGAAGAAGAAACTTCGAAGAATGGCTCAAAAGCGCGTGACGAAGAGGCCTGCATAAAAGAAACCGTGATCGATGAGAAGGCGGTAAAAGACGCTGTCGATCTGATCCAGAAATTCGGCACACAGAATTTTATCCAGAACTTAAAGATTTCCTCCGATGAAGAAATTCTGAAGAACAGGGCCGCAAATGCCGCTGTTTTTAGCAAGCTGGAAAAAGCATTCTCCGTTGTCCGGGATTATATGCTGCTCGGCGGCGCCTTTGATGGGGAGGAACCATTTAAGATCAAAGTTAAGGAAGAAGATCAGCCTGCGCTCCGGTTCAACTATCATCTTTTGAAGAGGATGAAGGGGGTAGTGGAAAAGTATTATGAAGACGCGAAAAATCTTGCGCTTCATCCGCTGCGTTTTTCAAAGGAAGCAGAAGAGGCCGATTCTTTACCCCTGGATCAACTGGAACGCAGAAAAGAGGAAGCAGCCGGGGATCTGAAAGCCTATCTCAACCTTCTGATCGCCTGCAGGAAGAGTAAAGAGGCTGCGTTTAATCTGACAAAGCTGACAGGCGTTGCGAACCTGGTTAAGGAGACAAAGACGAAAGTCGGGGAAAAGAGCCGGACCGGCTTCTTTAAGGAACTTCTGGAAGCAGCCCCGGATCCCAAACAGGAAAAGGACAGGATCCTTTATCATCTGAACGACGTTTATAAAGAAGAAAAGAATAGAAAGAAGAATAATGAGAATGATCCCCAAAAAGCTTCTATAGACATAGAAAAACTGAAGAATCCCCCGCTGTATCTGGTGGCCTATTTGTGGGGAAAGACGAAGGATGAGATCCGCTTGTTTGCGCTTGACCTGTTCAGCAAGGATGATAATAAGAGGAAGGCGGCACTAAAGAAGATCGTGGAAAAGGCAGCAAAAGATCCGATCACCCATTTGGAAAACACGACAGAAAAACCTTCCCGGATGTTTATGAACGCGGAGTACAATTACGGGCTTGCGCTTCGGGGCGCAACGCTTAAAGACGCGTTTGATGACCTTAAAAATATGTCGGATGAGAAGCCGGAGCAGGAGGAGGAAGTGAACCGCCGGATCGCGCTCGCAGAAGAATATAAGCTTAAGGAGTATGAGACGCGGTATAAGGATACCAAAAATCTTCTGGAAAAGAGTACGGATACAGGGCTAGAAAGGATAATTCATGGATAGTGAACTGACCCTGAAAAGGAAAAAACTGGAAGAGCTTGGCCGGATAAAGGAACAGACGGAAGGCTATAACGGAGAAAGTGTGATCTAAAGAAAGCAGGGAAATGCTATGGAAGAATCAATTCGGCTCCAAGAACAAAAGAATGCAAATCTTCTGACGGGAAACAGGGAAGAGCAGAAGGATCAGCTCACAACAAGGCAGCTCCAAAGGCCGGAGGAGATCGTACAAAAGAAGTCTGCAAAAAATCAGGAACTTGAGATCGATACGAAGGTTGCGAAGGTGATGCCGCAGGCTTTGAATGTGGAGCAGGCAAAGAAGCTGGCCGATCAGAATGCAGAAGTAGCACTGCGTCTGGATGTGGAGAAAAACATGCCGCAAAAGCACCTGAATCTGACCGGCGCCAAGAGCAGGCTAAACCGGAACTCCACATTACTCGGGGATACAAAAAAAATGCAGCGGGTGAAAACGAAGCTGGAGGAGCTGCTGCGTCTTCTGGATGAGGAGCTTATTTTCCCTTCCGACGCCGCTGAGTTTGAAGAGAGTCTGCAGGCCGTGTTAAAAGGCTATGATGAACTGATCGCTTCCTGCACGTTTTATCTTGAGAAGGCGAACCCCTGGTTTCCGACCGGGAGAGCGAGAAAGCAGATCGTTCAGTATATTGACGCTGCCGCGAGGGCGGAGCAAAAGGTACTCATCCATTCCGCGAGACGCTTAAAGGCCGAAAAAGAGGCGAACCCCGGCAGAGTTCCGGTACCGTTTTCCGATGTATTAGGGCATGTTCACGTCCGAGGAATTAAAGATGTAACGGAAGGGAAAGTAGAGGATTTTCACGGAGGTATCGATGATAATGTCAGTAAACTGCGCTTCGCAAAATTCATCGGCGCTGAACGTTACATGGGGAAAGCGGAGGTTGAAACGCTGAAGCGGGAAAGTGACGGCTCTGTGCTGGACTTTGTGATCGTACAGCGTCCTCCGGCGCTTAAGGATCTGAAGGAGATAAAGGACGAAGACGAGAGAGAAAAGGAAAGGCAAAGACAGCGGAAGATCCTTAATACCAGAGAGATCATCAGCGCCATCCTGGAGAGGATGCCGGCGGATGAAATGAAAGCTCTTCTGACCAGGATCCGGCAGACAGAGGGAGAAACGGCGGACCGGGACGTTTTGAATAACATCCTGACCCTGAATCAGGAAGACTTAATGCTCGCCCTCGGCAGATCATACTCCAGGAATTCTTTTGAAAACCTTTGCGCTTCCATCGCCGTGTTCAAAGAACAGCTGGCTGAATCGGGCCTCGACAAAAAGCTTGAGCTGTATGTCCGAAAAAGCGATACGGAGGTGGTCGTTTCCCGATTCTCAAGAGAAGAAGTGGCCGGCTTTGGAATCGCTGAAAGGATTCTTACGGACGGGGCGTTCGGCCTTCTGAAAGAGGGAACGGATTATGAGAAGGAGTATATTATTGACCATACGAAATATGAACCGGCGCAAACAAACGAACTGGTCCGTCTGACCCAGTGGACCGAAAAGAAAGACGATCCGCTCTTTACTCACGAGCCCAATATCAATGACGTTCGCCAGGGAATGTGCGGGGACTGCTTCCTGATCGCAGCCATCGCCAGCCTGGTGAAAAAGGATCCGCGCTCGATCAAGGAAATGATCCGGGATAATAAGGACGGTACGGTTACCGTCCGCCTGTTCCGTTATGACGCAAGGGGAGAAGGCCCGATACTCAAGCCTTTTTATGTTAAAGTGAAGAAATCGGTGGCTACATTACGCGCGAACGTTGAAGATAATGATGCCTATGCGAAGGGCCCGCTTTGGGTACAGATGATCGAAAAAGCGTTTGTCTGCTCCGGACTGATCCCGGCGCTCAGAGCCAAGTATTCGGATACTATTTCAAACCAGCTGGAGGATGGCCATGATTTTGATGACCGGAATTTTAAGGTGTTAGTGAAAGAAATTTCTCCCTTCAAAGCGTCCAAAGCCGGTGATGATGATAACCCCGGCGGCAGTTTCCAGTGGGCAGACGAGGGAGGCATTCCGATGGATGTCCTTCCGCTTTTGAGCGGAAAAACAATGAAAGACATGGGAATATCGAAGGCTGACCTTTATTGGCACGATACCTCCTATGCCAATAAAGACCGGACGAGAAGAAATCTCGATAATGTGGCGAAATTCAAAAATTATTATACAATGAATATGGATGCCAAAGAACACCTTATCGAGATCATGGCGCAGAATGACGATCTTAAGGAGGAAAAATACAAGGAAACGAAGAAACGGCATGAAGAAGATGAAAAGAAGGGGATAAAGCACAGGCCGCTGAAAGAATGGAACAGAAGAAACGGGAATATCGATCGTGTGACAAAGGAAGAAAAAACACAGGCGACCTATTTCATGTTCACCGGAAGGAAACTGACGAGAGAGGAATTGAAGTCTTCCGAAATACAGAACAGGATCAAAACCTGCAATGCTTTTGTGAACGGGTTCCTCACATTTATGGATCAAAAGGTGCGCCTTTCCGAAAAGGACAGGAAACCGGGAGACCGCTTTGTGAATTACTTTAAGGAGTATTCAGAAAGTTATAAGGAAACAGGAGATACGGACGAGATAAAGCAAAAGCACCGGGATTTTGTCGGTTCCGAGGATTATTTCAGAGTCCTGAAGTGGTTGAAAAAGACCTTCAAATATCCGGAAGGAAATGCGCAGGCCCGCTACACCCAGTATAGCGGCAATTATTACGGCAAGGCGCTTTCCGTATTTGAAGAGATCAAAAAAGCGATCGATGAAAACCGGATGGCGACAAGCGGCGTTTATAAGCGGCCGCAATTTATGTCCGATGGAACCAGGCGCGCGAACGGAGAGCAAAGCGGAATGGGTATATTCAGCACCCATGCTTACACCATTACAGGCACCGCTGAAAGAACCTTCGGAGGGAAAACCTACAAATTCATTATCATGAGAAATCCCTGGGGAAGTGAAGGTACCGAATACTATTATAACCCGAAGAAAAAAACGCTTCAGAGAAGGACGGTTGAAAATCCCTATGAATACAAAGGGTTTACAATGGTGGAGCTCAGCGACTTTATGATGCTGAACAACGATCTGTTTATTGAGAAAAAGGAGGGAGGAGTAAAAGCATGACCACAGAAAATTTCCGGTTCATCCGAACGATTGAAGATAATGTGAGGATCAGAAGGATCACGTCGTCAAATAGAAAAGAGTATGCCTCGTTCCTGAATACGGAAAAAATGCAGGCGGAAGCTCTTGAAGACACAGAAACACAGGAATTCGGGCTGGAGGTATTCGGGAAGCCGGTCGGCGCGATGAGCCTTATCCTTATGGACAGCCACGTTGTAGTGCTTCAGCTCTTTGTGAAGGAGGAAGAACGCTTTTTGGGATATGGCTCCAGGCTCCTTGTGAAAGCAAAGGAAACCGCTTTGGAAGCAGGCTTTACGAATGCTGCGTTTGAACTGGATCCGAAAAGGAAAGACCTGATCGGCTTCTTTAATGAGAATGGTTTTTTTGAGGTGGAGTCCGAGGAAGACGAAGGGATCGCGCTGGTCTGGGACGAGGCGGCTGAACTCTTCGACCGGTCAGAGTTTGACGCGGAGGAAGCCACAAAAGCAGCAGAAACGATGCCTCCCTTTCTGGATGTTATTGTGCCAAAGCTCATGCGGCTGAAGGAGTTTTTGCAGCGCGACGGGATCGATACGGAACTCGTTTCCGGAGAGAAAACGTATCTCTGGCTGAATTTTGAAACCTATGATATCCAGATCTCTTATCTGCCGGCAGACAGTTTCTTACGGGAGTTTGCTCTGATCTTCAGTTCATTCGTGAAAACAGAGCGTTCGCCGGAGGAAACGCAAAAGTTATGTCAGGAGTTCAATGCGGCATCGTTCTTTGCAACAGCGATCCCGACGGAGGACGCGATCATGCTCCGTTATGCATTTCCGGAAACGGCCGTCCCGGTCAATGAGATAACGTTTCTGTCCATGCTTTCTGAATTCTGTTCGGAAACGGAAAAAGCTTATGCGAGGATTGAAGAATGAACGTAAGAGTACGTACCGTTACGATCACAAAGGAAACTGTGCTCCCGTTCCTTTCTTTCGTAAAGGATGATGAGATCGATCTGATCGGCGAACCCGGTGTATTTACGATCGGCGCGATCGCTGATAAAGGACAGGGGGAGGCGGCGGCAGGCGTCCTGATCTTTTTTGTCACAAACCATAAGTCCGTGCTGCGAACCGTCTATACGGTAAATGATGATGCGGTTGTTGAAGAAAGGCTTTTGGACGGTTACATCCGGGTCCTCATTTCCGCTTCCATCCATGAGATCCGGATCGCGCCGCAGGCGGATTTTAATTTCCTCCGGGTCGGGATGTATCTGAAAAAAAGAAAGTTCGCGCCAACACTCTCCCAAAATACAATATCGGATGACCCGGATGCGGTCACGATATTGCTGACCCATGGAACGCAGAAGATCGCTTTTGAAGGCATGGATCCTTATCACATGGAAGACCGGCTTTTGATCTCGAAAGGCTTCGTCCTTATCGCACAGCTCACCGATACCGAAAAGCCGCTGGGCATGGCAGTCGTGACGGATGACGGCGAGAGACTGACATTGGAATGGATCTTTGTTCTTGCGGAATACAGGGGACTCGGGATCGGCAGGCGGCTCATTCATAAAATGAATAAAGAAGCCGTTTCGCGCGGGTATGCGGAAACGGCGGTTCTGATCCGGACGGATTTTGAACATAATCCGAAACGAACAACGGATCTCTATTTTCAGGGGCAGGGCTTTTGCGACAAGGAACAGGAGCTCACCTGCTATGAAACAAGCTTAAGCGTGCTTTCCAAAGAACTTGCAGACATTAAAGAGTCTTCGAACGGGATCTTCCCGTTGTCTAAGCTGGATACCCCCTTACGGATGTCCGCTATGGTGCTGCTGAAAAAGGAAAGAGAGTTTGCGTTTTACGGCGCGGCGGACACGAAGCTTTCGCAGGCTCTTTTTGAAGCGGAAAAAGCGAAAGGGCTGCTGCTCATCTGTGCCAGAGAAGACCGGCTCTATCTTTATTCCTTCCATGCAAAAACATC
>JAEESA010000115.1 GCA_016286115.1 Lachnospiraceae bacterium | reverse complement strand
CATTTGCTGCTGATTCATCAAGTGAAAAAAATTTGGACGATAGAGTGACGTGTGATATAAAGAACAGGAAAACAAAAAAGATATTTTTAAAAGCAGGAGAACTGCTAGAAATATATGTATATTTTGAGGCGTGTAAGACCGACTGGTTCGATGATGTTCAGACTGGGTACAGTTTAAATGGGAGTTCGATGATGTGACGAATGAATTGGACTGTGTGCTTACAAAAGGATATCGTTCTATCTTTGTTGAATGTAAATCAACAAAAGATCCTGATGAGGGCTTTTATCTGACACTTGATAGTCTGGCTGATCATTTTGGGATAGGATTCAAGAAGGTTCTTGTTATGGTGACAGATACTTCTTCGAGAGCCTTTAGCAAATATGATTCCCGGGGGAAACAAATGGACATTATTACAATTTCTAGGAAGTCGGAACTTAAGGATGTTGGAAAAAAACTTATCGAGATAATGAAAATGTAAATCATATATAGATGCAGATACATCGAACCTGTCATTTGTAAAAGAGCCATATGAGGCGCAGGAGACAATATTATGCTAAAAAATGTTTTTGTATCAAGTACATTTCGGGATATGCAATATGAAAGGGATGCCATTAAGCCTGCCCTCCCGAGAAATTATACCAAGGCAATGGTATAATCCTCTAACACCACAGCTTTCAATTGGCTGTGGTGTTTTGTGTTGCAAGTTTTTGCCGGATAAGATATAATATTTATCAATTAGAGAATTATAGCATCTAAATTGTCTATAATCCTCTAAAACCGTTAAATTGATTACAGATTTAGAGGATTATAGAGCAAAATGAAAATATTGGGAAGAAAAAAGGAAGTCACTCTGCTGAATGATTGCCTGGAAAGCCGCCGCCCGGAGTTTTTGGCAGTATATGGAAGAAGACGCGTAGGAAAAACCTATTTGATCCGTGAATTTTTCGGGCAAAAATTCTCATTTTACGCTACCGGGGTCGCGAATAAAAAGACAAGAGACCAGCGCAGGGCTTTTGGGGAATGGCTGAAAAAATACGGGGATACAAGTGAAAAAGAGCCGGGCGACTGGTACGAAGCTTTTTCCAGGCTGGAGAGCATTTTGGAGGATGAACGCGTATACAGGGAACCTATAAGCGGGAAAAGAGTGATTTTTCTGGATGAAGTTCCCTGGATGGATACCGCGCGGTCGGATTTTAAAAGTGCACTGGATATGTTCTGGAACGGATGGGCGTCTGCGAGGCCTGATGTTCTGCTGATCGTTTGCGGATCGGCCACATCCTGGGTGATCAATAATCTTATTCTGGATACAGGAGGATTTTATAACAGAGTAACCCGACAGATACATCTTGCTCCTTTTACGCTGGCGGAATGTGAGGAACTGTTTTCCCTGAATGAGATCCCGTTTCAGCGCCGCCAGATCATCGAAAGTTATATGGTATTCGGCGGGATTCCGTACTATCTGAATCTTATCGATAAAAGGCTCAGTCTGGCTCAGAATATCGACAGCCTTCTCTTTGATGAAAGAGGGGCTCTCCATACGGAATATGACATGATGTTCCGTTCTCTTTTCAGAAATTCAAAAAAGCACCTGGCAATAATTGAGACCATGGCAAAAAGAAGATACGGCGTACTGAGGACTGAACTGGCGGTAGAAGAAGGGATCGGAGATGGAGAACCTCTCACCACTTCCTTGCTGGAATTGGAGCAGTGTGGCTTTATTCGCAAATACAAAAACTATACAAAAGAAAAGCAGGGATTTTATTATCAGATAATGGATCCGTTCATTCTTTTCTATCTCAAGTATGTAAAAGACGGGAAAACAGGATCGTGGCTTTCCTACAAGGACGAGGGAGGATATTATGCGTGGAGAGGACTGGCATATGAACTTGTGTGCCAGAATCATTTAGTGCAGATCAAGCAGGCACTTGGTATATCCGGAGTGGAAACAGGGGCATATGCCTGGAGAAGTGAGCATACAAAGCCCGGCGTACAGATCGACCTTGTGATCGACCGAAAAGATGATGTGATCAATCTCTGTGAAATGAAATATTCAGACAGACCGTACTCCATTGATGCAGAATATGAGAAGCATCTGTTGTATAAGGCAGAGGTATTTCGAAATGAAACGCACCCGAAGAAAGCGATCCACCTTACGATGATAACCGTGGACGGACTGGAAAAAAACGCGTATGCAAACTCGATCCAGAATGAGATTACAGGAGATGAGCTGTTTGCATAAAAGGAGTTTCTTAACGTGGCCGAGATGCTTTTGATATTACTTTCCGAAAGGGCAGGAAGTATACCAGAGTATATCAAAGTATATCTTGCGGGTTCGAAGTATGTCAGAGTATGCTTTGAATGATCGACACCTCTACCCGCGGAATTCTAAAAATATCCCTGCCCCGGCTGAAGGAGTTTGTGGAGGCGCAGGAGGTTTAGAAAGATGATTTATTTGATCAGAAAGAGGGTGTAGCTCAAACGCTACACCCTCTTTTTGGCATTATCTTTATATTAGTCCGTTTCGCCATATCCGCCCGGAAACCGAGCCTCCTGCGGACTGCGAAGGAGCTGGCGATTCTCATTTTATCTTCCCGTCAAACCGGCAGTCCAGCATTTGCCCGTTGGTCAGTTCAAGGGTGATCGTGATGCTGACTTTCCCTTTCTTCTTTCCCTTGAAAGTAAGATCTACGAAGTATACGCCTTCATCTTCCAAGACGTCAGAAAGTTTCGCATTTTTAATGCATTTTGCTCCGCTTTCAACTGTATAGGTGCAACCTTGTACCAGCGTATTCATTCCATCTTTGAAGATCAGCTGCAGAGATGTGGATTTCTTTCTTTTCACCTTGAAGCTTTGACTTTCCGGCCAGGTATATTCCACGATGTCGGAAAGTGTGTATTCCCCGGGAACGGGTTCCGGTCCCGGATCATCTCCCGGATCATAGTCATCCCGGACGGCGGTGCATTCACTGAACGAACCCTCGATGGTTTTTCCGGTTTTCTTGTCAGACCAGGTATAACTTCCGTAGCTGCTCAAATCTGAGAGATACACTGCACAGCTGGAATTGTTCTCTACGATCTTTACATTAGAGCAGCCTTTGAATGTGCCTTCCACAAGACCTGTACAGCCCTTTCCGATAATGATGCCGGTCAGACCGGAGCAGGAGTAGAAGGGCGTTCCGACTACTTCCAGATTTTCTGGCAGAGTCAGATATCCGGTAAAGCCGCTGCACTGGAAAAACGCTTCGTCGTCGATCCTCGTTACGCTCTTCGGTATGGTCAGAGACCCCGACAGCCCAACGCATTGATAAAATGCGGAATTACCGATCTTTGCCACACCATCGGGAAGCGAGAAATTGCCCTTAAATCCCATGCAGCTATAAAATGCCTCTCTCGGGATCTCGGTGACGCCGCTTCCGATGGTCAGTTTTCCGTCAAAACCTTCACAGCCGAAAAACGCCCCTTCTCCCAGATAGGTGACGCTGTCCGGGATCGTCAGATCTCCTTTCAGCTCCTCCAGCATATTAAAGGCGTTGTCCCCGATGAATTCCAATCCTTCCGGCAGCTCCAGCTGCGAGGAGAATTCGCAGCTCCGAAAGGCGTCTTCTCCGATATACTTTAAGCTGCTGCCGAGTTTCAACTTGCCATTCAGGCTTCTGCAGGCTGAAAACGCCCTGTCTCCGATGAATTCAACCGAATTCGGGAGGATCAGATCCAGCCCCATGTTGGAACAGGAATAAAACGCATCATTCCCGATCGTTCTTATTCCCTCCGGAAGCGTAAGGCTTGTGTAGTCTTTGATATAAAACGCCTTGTCCCCGATGCCGGTCACATTCAGGGTATATTCACCGACGGTCACTGTTGACGGGATCTCCAGCGGTTTCCAGGTCTCGCTGAAAGCGTTGCTCTCTCCTGTAATGACAGCTGTTCCATCGGCCATGTCCACCTTGAACTTGAGACCGGTTACTTCATCCGGAAATTCATCATCGCTGAGTTCCCGCTCCCCGTAAGTCGCATACGACTTCTCCGGCTCCGTGGTTCCCATCTCGCTTCTGTCCGCGGCTCTCACCTCAGTCCTGCCCGCAGCAGCGGGGATGAATGCCCCCACCGTAAGCGCGGCAGCCATGAACATGGCAAAGCCTCTCCATTTCTTTGATCGCATCTTGTTTTCCTCCTTACTACATTCTTTGAAACTGTTTCCTGATCCTCCCCGAAGGAGTCTGTCCCGATCTCTTTAGTCAAGGGCGGGATTTTCTCCTTCCTGTTAGCGGACGTTCAATGAAAACCATTATACAACAACCCCTTTCAGGAAGTCTACTTGCAGATGCCAGACCTCCTGCGGCTATTTTTTACCCGATCAGTATCTGCGTACTTCGCGGCATAAGGGTCACTGTTTCGCCTTTAATATTCTTTTCTTTACCCGGGGCATAGCTTTCTCCCGTAAAGGAATCCGACACGAGCTTAAAGTGATGGCCGGCCGGGATGATCGGGAGGGAGAACTCGTGCGGCTCCCAGTGGAGATTCAGGAGGACGTAGAGGAAGTTGTCGTTGTCTGTGCCGTACTTCTTCCCGTCTTCCACGTAGAGGTACGCGAGCGCGAGCTGGGGCTCGTCGTAGTTGAACTGCCAGGGCGTGGGCGAGTGGAAGGAGAGCTCCGGGTAGTCGGTGCCGTTTTTATCCGTGTGGAAATGAGAGTTGCGGAGCACGGGGTGCGCGTTCCTGAACGCGATCAGGTTTTTGACAAAGAGAAGAAGGTCTTTGTTCTTCTCGGGGAACGTCCAATCCAGCCAGGAGATCTCGTTGTCCTGGCAATAGGCGTTGTTGTTGCCGAACTGCGTGTTCGCGAATTCATCGCCGGCAAGGAACATCGGCACGCCGCGGCTGGTGAGGAGGATCGTGAACACATTCTTGATCTGGCGCATGCGAAGGGCACGAACCTCTTTATCGTCCGTTTCGCCTTCCGCGCCGCAGTTCCAGCTCAGGTTGTCGTTCGATCCGTCGCGGCCGTCTTCGCCGTTGGCTTCATTGTGTTTTTCGTTGTAGGAAACGAGGTCGTACAGCGTAAACCCGTCATGGCAGGTGACGAAGTTGATCGACGCTTCCGCGGTGCGGCTTTCATACATGTCAGGAGAGCCGTTGATCCGGCAGCAGAGCTCTGCGGAGGCGTCCGCGTCGCCGCGGATAAAGCGCCGCACGCAGTCGCGGTATCGCCCGTTCCATTCGGCCCAGCGGTTCCAGGACGGGAAGGAGCCGACCTGATACAGCCCGCCTGCGTCCCAGGCTTCGGCGATCAGCTTTGTCCGGCCGAGCACGGCGTCGTGCGCCAGCGTGTCCAGAAGCGGCGGATCGATCATCGGCGCGCCGTTCTCATCGCGGGAAAGGATCGCGGCAAGGTCGAAACGGAACCCGTCGATGTGGTAAGACGCGACCCAGTACCGGAGGCAGTCTAAAATGCTGTTTCGCACGACGGGATTATTGCAGTTCATCGTGTTGCCGCAGCCACTGAAATTGTAATAATAGCCGTCCGGGGTCATCAGGTAATAGGTGCGGTTGTCGATCCCGCGATAGGAGATGTAGGGGCCGTGTTCATTGCCTTCTGCCGTGTGATTGAAAACGACATCGAGAAGGATCTCGATCCCGTTTTTATGGAGAATGCGGACCATGTTTTTGAGCTCGTCCGCTTCAATGCCAAAGGGAGCGCCCGCCGCGTAACCCGCCTTCGGGGCGAAGAAATTTACGGTCGAATAACCCCAGTAATTTAAGAGCTGCCTTCCCTGATAGGTCCTGGTATTTTCAAACTCATCAAATTCAAAGATCGGCATCAGCTCGACGCAGTTGACGCCGAGGTCTTTTAAATACGGGATCTTGTCGATAAGGCCCGCGAACGTGCCCTTGTAGGTGACTCCGCTGGAATCATGCGCGGTAAAGCCGCGGACATGCATTTCGTAGATCACAAGATCCTTCATGGGATGTTCGAGCGGTTTGTCGCCGTCCCAGTCGTAGTCCTCGAGGATGATCTGCCCGCGGTGCTGGAAGGGATTATCCGGATCGATCGGTTCGCCCCATACGGAGCGCCCGCTTACCGAATGCGCGTACGGGTCGAGAAGAGGGATCCTTTTATCAAAGTAAAGGCCCTTTGCCGGATCATACGGACCGTCCATGCGATACCCGTATTCCGTGTCTTCGATCGTGATGCCAAACACCATCATGGAGAATACGTTCCCGATGCGGAATTCATCCGGAAACGGGATCTCGATGTAGGGCTCGCGCTCGCCGTGATGATAGAGCAGGAGAGTACAGGAAACCGCCTCCTTGGAATAGATGCTGAAATTCACGCCTTCTCCGATGAAGCTGGCGCCGAACGGAAAGATGCGGCCGATACGGTAACCGAGATCCCCGATCGTATTGGTGGGAAAGGTATCAACTTCGCGCATGGTAACCTCCTTCTTTATGCGCAGACCCGTGCAGGGACATTTCCCGGCTGAAGCCGGGCACGGGCCGCGCGCGAGCAGGGTGGATAAATCCCCCTGCTCGATACAAAATTACTTACGGACCTTCTTACGGATGCGTTTGTTCTCATACATCGCTTCGTCTGCGCGCCGCAGCACATCGATCACGGCGCTGTCTTTCTGCGGATTATAAAGGGCAACGCCCATCGAAAGATGAACCTGCTCCCATTGATTTTCGGCTTCCGCCGAGATCTTCTCGCGCGCTTCCTCAAATTCCTTCAATAAGGCCTCGCGGTTTTCATAATCCTCGTTTTGAATGAGGACGGAGAACTCGTCGCCGCCGATCCGAAATACCGGGCTGTGCTGGAACACGCGGCAGATCACACGGCATGCTGTCTTCAGATATACATCGCCTTTTTCATGGCCGTACCGGTCGTTGATGTGCTTCAGATCGTCACAGTCAAACATGCCGATGGCGAAGTTCAGATCGTTTTCCTGCTTGTCCATCCGCCCCTGGATCTGCTCGAGCATGGTGGTGAAGGCGCGTTTATTTTTTGCCTGCGTCAGCGAGTCCACAAAAGCCTGCGTCTTCAGGTCGCTGATGTTATCCTTCATATGGTTCTCGAGTCGCATAAAGGTCTTGGTGAGCCTGCCGACCTCGTCATTCTTGTTGTAGTCCAGTTTGTAATCGTAATTCCCTTTGTCCGCCTGTTCGGCCGCTTCTGTCAGCTGCTCCAATGGCTTGGTGATGCGCCTGGTATAGATCATCGTGAAGATGATCGAACCCGCCAGCACTTCCAGCGCGACGATCAGGATGTTCCCGATCAGCTTCTGCCATTCGCCTTCGGTCTCGGAAACGGGAACCGTGACATTCAGCCGCATCCCGTTGGTGAGCGGCAGCCAGGCCGCCAGCTTTTCTTCTCCATTGAACGTGTATTGGATGAAGGTGTTCTCGCTGGTGATCCCTTCCGGGATGTCGGGATAATTCTCTTCGGTCAGCTGGGAAACATCGATCCTCGGGTGATAGAAGAGATTGCCGTCTTCGTCATTGACAAAGGCATAACCATTGCTGTAAAGCTTGATGCTGTCCACCTGTTCCGCCATGGTAGCGTAGTCGATCTCGATCCCGACGACGCCGACGAACTGCCCTCTCCAGTAGATCGGAACGTTGTAGGAGATCACGCGCATGTTCAGGTTATCCGTGATGTAGGGCGGGAGCCAGATCGGTTTGCCTTCGTATTTCGGAACCGTGAACCAGACCAGGTTCGAGGTGTCTTCCGTGTCATAGAGGGTGATATCCGTGACCTCGTGCTCCGTGAAGCCTTCCCCGTCCAGGTTGGTGTACCAGAAGCCCTTGACGTTTTCCGATACTTCCGGATCGATGCGGTAATAGTAGGTCAGCACGCCGTTCGTGCGGTACGCCATGAGGTCAAAATAGTCCCGTACACGGTCCATGTGCTGCTGCAGATGGGCATCGTCCAGCCCGTCCAGATCCGTTTCCACGTAATTGGCCACGTTCTCGACCGATTTCTGCACGCTGTTGAAGTAGTAGTCGAGATTCCGTTCTCCCGTTTCGCAGAGCAGGAGCAGGAGCTGATCGGATTTGTTGTGCTCGGTCTTTCGGATGAATACCGTGGTCAGGATTGTGATCATGGTAAGCGCAACAAGAAGTACGATGACCATCATGGCCGTTATTTTTGTTCGAAGAGATCTCATTATCCTTTCTCCTCCGAGGATTTATTCTGGCTTTGGATCAAAGCCTCAAATTCGCTGGGATGCAGGGGCTTTGAGAAGTAAAAGCCCTGCACGATATCGCAGCCCAGTTCTTTCAAAAGGTTCATCTGGGATTCCGTTTCGACGCCTTCCGCGATGACCGGGATGTTCATATTCTTTGCGATCCCGAGGATCAGCGCCACCAATTGGATATCCCGGTCGTCATGCTCAATGTTCTGCACAAAGGTCCTGTCCATTTTCAGCACGTCGATCGGCATCGCAGAGAGCATGCTGAGAGAAGAATAACCGGTGCCGAAATCATCCATTTCCACCGTGTAGCCCTTTTTATGCAGATTGGCGACGACCTGGATCATCTGATCCGAGTTGTCGGTGTAGGCCGTTTCCGTCACCTCCAGCTTCAGCGCGCTATGGTCGAGCCCGTTTTCGGCGAGGATGGTTTCGAGCGTATCCGTGAGCTTCGGATCAAAAAGATCCACGCGGGAGAGATTGACGGAAACCGGAACCGTCAGGCCGTATTCGGTCCGCCAGCGCGCGATCTTTCTGGCCGCCTGGCTCCAGACGTATTGGTCCACATTCCCGATCTTTCCGTTCTTCTCGAACAACGGAATGAAATTGTCCGGCGGGATCATGCCGAGCTCCGAATGCTGCCAGCGGATCAACGCTTCCGCGCTGACCAGCCTCGGCGGGTCGGACTGGATGTCGTATTTCGGCTGGTAGTAAACGTCAAATTCGTAGTTATCAAGAGCGCGGCGAAGGTCGTTTAAGAGCTGCTGGTCTAAAAGCTCTCTGTCGCGGACCTTTTCGTCAAAGACGATCATGTGCTTCTTATAATGTCCGCGCGCCATGCTGCACGCCGTCCGCGCCATGTCAAACTGCTGTTCCGGCTCAATCCCTTCCTGCCATGGCATCACGCCCATGCGAAGACGGATGCTCGTGTTCGGCGAGAGCCCGTCAAGCTTTACCTGCAGGCGGTCAAAGATGAGCTGATAGCCATCCGTATGCCGGCAATAGATGTCAAACCGGTCCGCTCCGAAACGCCCGGCGAGGCCCGCGTGTTCTGCTGCGATCAGGGAAACCTCTTCGCCGAGGACGCGTAAGACTTCATCTCCGAATTTCCTCCCGTTCAGCGCGTTGATGGAATGGAACTGTTCAATGTTCAAAACGATCGCGTCGCGCTGCGTTTCGGGATGGTCACGGTAGGCGCGGTTTGCGTACTGGAAGAAATAGTCGCGGTTTAAGAGCCCGGTCAGATTGTCGGTCTCTGTCGCGCGGATCAACAGCTTGGCTTTCTTTTCCGAATGCAGAGCCCGAAGGAGGAAGAAGAGGATCACAAACACGATGATGGCGACAATGGTGATCACGATCGGCAGATTGTCCGCGAGGTAATCCATCAGCGTGAGCTTCGCGTCCTCCGCGGAATAGCGGGAGAGCGCCGCGCTGACCGAGGACGTCGGAACGAGACCGACTGCCTTTGCGAGAATAGAATAGAGGACCGTTTCACCGTCGTCCACCGCAAAGCTGTAGTCCAGCCCCACATTGGTATTGACCGTGGTCAGATGATATTTTTTGCAGAGCCTTGAGATATTGTTGTAACGATAGCTGCTGATCAGGACGCAGTCGGCGACTCCATCGGAAACCGCCTTCAGACAGTCCGCCGTGG
>JAEESA010000114.1 GCA_016286115.1 Lachnospiraceae bacterium | reverse complement strand
CTTCCGATGAAGGCGCCACCGATGCCGCGGAAGAAACTGACGCAGCGGAGGAGCGGATCGACGGGGCGGAGGAAGTCAGTGAGTTCATAGCGGAACACGGGAGGCTGCCGAACTGCTACATCACGAAGGATGAGGCGCGGGCCCTTGGCTGGGAAGGCGGCAGCGTGGAACAGGTGGCGCCGGGGAAGTGCATCGGCGGGGACAGGTTTGGAAATTTGGAAGAACAACTGCCGGACGCGGAAGGGCGGGTCTGGTATGAGTGCGATATCGACACGCTGGATTATAAGGACCGGGGTGCGCGACGCCTCGTCTTTTCCAATGACGGCCTATTCTACTACACGCACGATCATTACAAGCATTTTGAACTGATAAAGAATTTAACGGAGGATAAGACATGGAGTTTACGGTAGACCTGTCCGGAGCCTACAGCGCGGACGAGATCCACGATGTACTTGAGGAAACACTTCCGCTCGGCGAGTACTACGGGAGGAACCTGGACGCGCTCTATGACTGCCTGTCGGAATTCCCTGCTGGCACGCGGCTGCTGGTCACGGGGATCTCGGTCCCCGAGGCCGTCATGGGAAAATATATCAAAAATTTCCGCAAGCTCTGCGCCCGCCTCAACGAGGAACGCAAAACAGACTGGATCGTCATAGAAGCGTAAACAGTAACTATTCACGGTCATCTTGCTACTCACCCCCATAATTGGTACAATAGAAGTGATAATGAACAGTTAATCTGTTAAAAGGACAGGGGCAATGCAGGACAAGATGAGGGATGCGTTTCATATATTGGAGCATAAACTGCTGCCGGAGCTTTTTTTTGAGGGAAAGGCCGGCTTTATTGACTATGCCACCGATAAGGATCCCAACGGCATCTTTGAGGTGTTCCGCCAGATCGTGGAAACGAAGGCGCTGGAAAACCCGTTCTCTGCGGGGCAGTTTCGGAGAAAGATGATCGAGCTGACTGACGGGCGGACCGCTGATCCCTATAAGGAGTTCGCGCTGATCGTGACCTATCCGGAGCCGGAGGTCGCTTCCCTATGCTTCAAGTCCTTCTTTCTTTTTGACGCCACCTGCACCACACAGGGGTATTACACGCTGGAGCGGGTGGAACGGAACGGCAAGCCCTATCTCTATGCCTGGGAAAAGGATCTGACGCGGAAGTTCTTCGGGACCATTTCCTTTGACGAGGAGAAGCAGCTGCGGAGGATCGTAGAGATCTATCTGCAGAACCGCGAAGAGGAGAATATTTGATATGAACACGTTACCGGACGACCCGGGTGCCGCCCTCGGCCAAGCCTTTCAAAACCTCGGAACAGCCCTATGGCATCTTCTGCAGAGCACCGGAAAGAACTTTGTCATCTGGCTGATCAAGGTCGGCATCTGTGTCCTCATTTTTATCATAGCGCGTAAGATCCTGAAAAAGGTCATTTCGTTTCTTGATAAGAAAATGGAGAAACGGAATGTTCCCAACTCTGTCAAATCCATTCTTCTATGGCTTTTGAATTACGCGGTCACGATCTATATCGTGGTACAAGCCCTGATCGCTCTCGGCCTCGTGCAGTCCGCTTCGATCGCTGCCCTGATCGCTGCCATGGGCGTCGGGATCTCGCTGGCTATGCAGGGGGTGATCGGGAATTTCGCAGGCGGGCTTCTTTTGATCCTTCTGAAGCCGTTTAAGGAGGGGGATTATATCGCCATAGACAATGATGTAGAGGGAAGCGTGTACGAGATCCACGTCTACTACACAACACTCATCAATGTTTACGGGGACAACCTCCGTGTACCGAACTCCAAGCTCACAAACCTTACCGTACGCAACTACGTTTCCGATAACCAAAAGGGGATTGAGATCCATGTGGGCGTCGGCTATCAGGAGGCTCTGGATAAGCCGCTGGCGGTGCTGGAAGAGCTCATGAATGAGGATGAACGGATCTTCAAAGAACCGAGAGCCGTTTTTGTGCATGAGCTTGGCGACAACGCCGTCATCCTGGGGCTAAGGTGCAGGACGATGCGCGCAGACCACCTCAAGGTGAAGTGGAACCTAAATAAACGGATCCGCGAGCGTTTCGCGGAGGAAGGGATCTCGATCCCGTACCCGCAGCTCGACGTGCATATCAACCCTGAGGAGCAATCTTTATTAACAAATGCAGAAAAACCCGAACAAAAGTCCGGAGATACCCCTAACAAAGCAGCACATCATAAAAAATCACGGCCATAAAGGCCGTGATTTTTTATCTTCTCTTACAGACTCTTCCAAAGATTCCAGGCCTTCTTCTCTCTTCCGTCCTCAAACTTCAGGCCGAGCTTTAATATCCCGTCATTCGGATCATCCGCATAGGCGCGGATCATGATCGCATCGATCCTTTCATTTCCCACCACCGCTTTGTAGGTCTTCTTCAAAGCCTTCGCCTGCAGCTCCTGTTCGGCGTCTGAGCCGCTCCCGGAGGTGTAGCCGATCTCGGAGAGGATGAGCTTTGTTTCGGGGTGATTTTTGGCAAGCCACGTGGTCAGCACGCGGATGTTTTTCATTGTGATATACTTCGTGTTGATCGAATTGGTTGCCTTTTTGCATTCCCAGTACTTTGTCTTGGATAAAGGCTGCGAATACGGATGATACGCGAGATCCCAGTGCATGGCCGGATCCATTCCTTTCAGCTTCCAGTTGAACTCCTTCAAAAAGGACTTTCCCGTGAAACCGTACGGGTTTTTTGTCCAGCCGTGATCCAGGCAGATGTAAACGCGGGCATCGGGGTTTAAGGACCGGACACTGTTATTTAAGATCCGGTAGGTCTCGGCATAGGAGGTGTAAAACTCGTCCGTGCTCATGGTCCCCTTGTACTGATACACCGTATGGCAGTTCACCTCGTTTCCGAGGATGATCTGCGTGATCCGGGGCTCTCCTCCCATCATGCAGGCTTCCGCAATGTAGCTGAACATGGCCTCGGTCATCTCCCGCCCTGTCTGCACTTTATTCTCCCAGGAATAGAGGAAATGGCCGTTTTTTCTTGCTTTGGTGTGAACCATCAGCTCTGTGGCGAATTTCCCGGGTCCGATGGCGTTGTCGCCGTAATCCAGCATGATCTGCAGCGTGACCGCGATCCCCTGCGCCCTGAGCTGGTCTGCGCGGGTCACGATCGCGTTCATGACATTTGTGTCAAACCCGTAGGTTGTTCCGTTGTATTCGTAAGGACTCGCTCCGCCCCAGATCTGGGATGCGTAAAGGTTTAAGAATACATGGCCCACGTTCAGCTCTTCCGCGCCCGTATCCCCCTGGATCCCCTTCTTGGAGCGGCCGGCAATAAAGCCGCCCGGGTTCCCGGTCTTGTCGGCGTCGCACATAAACATGCTTGTACCGAACGTGTGCAAAAGTCCGCTCTCCTCCTGCGTCGCAAACGCCACGCGCGTCACGGGAAGATGCAGGGGTACTTTTGTTTCCATGGGAAACCCTCCGGTCGCCTTCGTCGCCTCACAGACATAGTGATACGCTCCCCCTTCGAGCGGGATCGTGAAGCTGATCGGCTGCCCTGCGGCTGGTGCCGGCTGGGAGTCCACCATATATTCAATTTCTCCGGTTTCCTGATTTACGGTAACAAGGAAAACCTCCGTCGGCGCCGCCGCCGCGGAATAAGAAGCGGTTCCTGTAACGAACGCCTCGCTCCCGCTGATCTTCGCGCTTGTGACATTCGCTTTTACGATACCCGCCGGGAGCAACAGAAAAAGGAACAAAAGTCCCGAAAACAATAAGATCCGTTTACCTCTAAAATGCATGTCAATATATCCTTTCAAAACCTATATCAAACGAAATGTATTGGCCCGTAACCGCGCAGCCGGTGCGCGGTTCGGCTTGTAAATATGTTCCCCTTATTACATGATCCCCAGATCAAAAACATAAGTTTCCCTAAAATGTTCCTTCCCCGAGGTGAGCGCGCAGTCCGTTCCGCAGCACCCGCCGGATGCCACGAACACCGCGCATTCCGAAAGAAGCTTTAACGTGGTGAGGTACTCCTTTCCCTTCAGCCACCCTTCGTTTTCGCGTTCCGGTTTCAGGTCGGAGAGCATTTCCCCGGGCCGGACACGGAAACGTTTCTGATCAATATATAAAAGCTTATCCCCGCAAAGCTCCTTCATTTTTTCAAGCACGTCCGCGTCTTCTGTGGAAAGATAGACAAATTCCAAGCCGTACTTTTCCTTCAGTTCTTCCACCTTCTCCATCACCTGCTCGCAGGACGCCATGACAGAATGCCCCTTCAGATGATGCGTCGTATAATCCGTTCCCCGGATCAGCACGCCGATCGTTTTCTGCGGGGCCTTCAGAACGGTGCTTCGCGCTTCATCGATCTCTTTTTGGACCCTCGGATTGATATGATCCGTGCAGGCCAGACTGACCATATTTATCTTAGCGATCCTCGTCATCAGCCAGCAGGCGGCATTGGAGATCGTTGACGGCGGAAGCATGTAGACATTCTTCGCTTCCCTCCATTCCTCTGCCTGCGTTCCTTCCGGCTGGACAAAAAACTTCGCCCAGATGTCCTCCCCCTTTTCGTCGGAATAGAAGGACCGGTCCGACCTCGTCAGCGTGAGCACCGGAATAAAGCCGTTCGCTTTTGCGTAAGCATACGGCGTCTCGCATCTTTCACAGATGCACATCAGGCCTTCGTTCACGAAAATGGGATCCAGAAGGAAGAATTTCTTATCTCCATATTTTTCTCCGCAGGACTGTTTCACGGAGAAGAAATACACGATCGTCATGATCTCATCATAGCTGAACAGGCCGTTTTCACACCGTTCCCCCGTACCGGCCGTCGCCGAATTGAACTCCTTAAGGACCATGGTCTTTCCCCGGTCCAGCAAGACCTCCGCCGGGATATCTTCCATGCGATCCACCTGTTCCAAATTTCCCCGGTCATGGAAAAAGGGAAAAAAATCCTCCCATTCCTTTCCGACGCACAAGATGCGTCCCCTGTATTCCTTAAGAACATCCCGCAAAAGAAGAAACGCGTATTCGGTCACATCCGTCAGCACAACGGAATGGTAAAGGTCAAACACCCTCCCATCGGGCGGTTCACTAATCAGCCCCGCCCTGTGGAAATATCCCTTCGTCGGGATCAGTTTGAGGAGGCAGACCGGGTCTCCTGCTTCATTTAACGCCGGGATCACGCCGCCTTTTAACAGATGCAGGTTTTCCCTTGCCTCGGTAAAAACATTCTCCGTAAACCGCACATACGCGTTCTCATCGATCATGCCGTTCGCTTCATCCGAGCAGCTGATATAGATCATGGGTTCACCGGAAACGCTTACGGCAAGCACGTCGTTTTCATGTTCGCCGGAGCCGAAAAATTCTTTTGCAAGGGAACGCGCTTCGTCCCTGTTTCCGGACGAAATATGGTAAATCTCTCCGTCAACCGTACGTATCAAAACATGCCCTCCTAGCCGAATTCCTTCCGGCTTCCTCCGAAGATCGGGATCCCGAAGCCGTTCGGAAAGAGTTTTTCTGTCAGGGCGTGATACAGCATCTGCGGCAGCGACTTCATGTTGTCCTTTCCGATAAAGGCCATTAATTGGATGGCAAGCGCTCCCGACGGCCTCTCATGAAACAGGAGCATACTGTTGATCTGCCCATCCGACTCCTGAAAACACGATACATCGCTCATAAAATAATTCTTGGCATTTTCCTTTGTCAACCCCGTGATCTGCATGCTTTTTACTCCTTAAAATGATTCAGTTCTACTATCGCATAAATAAGCTGTTGATGTCAAACAATTCGGAATTTTTGGTATTGTTAAAACCCCGCAAAGGAGACTATAATTAATCATATTATTTTACCGGGAGGATCCTACTCAATGAGAGCATTAAAAAAAGCCGCTGTATTTGTTTTAACCGTTGTCATGACTTTACACGGATCATCCGTGTTCGCATTCGACGCTGAACGCGATTTTGCCACAGGGGAAAAAGAGATCCAGATCCTGCAGACATCCGATATTCACGGCATGTTCATGCCCTATATCTACGCCACTCTCTCGGACCATCCGAACGGCTCTCTGGCGCAGATCGCCACCGTTATAAAAGAGCGCAAAAACGATCACACCATTACCATCGATGTGGGGGACGCGATCCAGGGCAATTCCGTTTCCATCTTCAACGACGCGAAGCTCCACCCCATGATGGCCGGTTTTAACGAGATCGGTTACGATTACTGGGAAGCGGGAAACCACGAATTCAACTACGGCGTACCCACGCTGCTGGGCATTGCAGGCCAGTTCAACGGTACGTTCCTGTGCGGTAATGTTTTTGAAAACGAAAAACCGATCGGCGCCGTCTATGACATCAAAGAGATCGACGGCGTAAAGGTCGCCACCATCGGGATGGTAACCCCAAACATTGTCAATTGGGACGCCGATAAGCTTTCCTCCTATATCGTCATGAACCCGTTGGATGAGCTGGAAGGTGTTCTCAGCGAGATCAAAGATAAAGCCGATGTGATCGTGCTTGCTTACCATGCGGACACTGCGCGGGAATATAACGAGAACGGCTCAAACGTCGAAGACATCGCAAATGCGTTCCCGGAGATTGACGTGATCCTTGCTGCCCACGGGCATCACCAGGTGAACGAGAAGATCAACGATGTTTTGATCACGGAGAACGAGAATGAAGGGTGCACAATAGCTGATATCGACATCACGGTAGAACCCGATCCCGCCGGCGGCTACAAGGTAAAGAATAAAACCGCCGAACTGATCCCGCTGGCGGGCGTCGAAGAGGATCCGGACTTTGTCGAAGCCTTAAGCCCCTATGACGAAGCCGCCAGGAAGGATGCGCTGGAGCCCATCGCCACATTAGTAGGAGGAGATCTGGTTCCTCCTACCGAGATCTCCGGCATCACGCAGGCCCAGATCCAGGAAACCTCGATGATGTACATGATCAACACCGTCCAGAGGCACTACGCCGGCGCTGATGTTTCCGCGGCAGCGATCTTAAGCCCCGAAGCCAACATCTACGAAGGCACGATCCGTAAATGCGATATCGCAAATATCTTTAAATTCGACAACACGCTATACAAACTGGAAATGACCGGAAAGCAGTTAAAGACCTACATGGAATGGTCCGCCAATTACTACAACAAATGGAAAGAAGGCGACCTCACGGTCTCCTTCAATCCGGACATGAGAAGCTATCTCTACGACACTTTTCTGGGCGTGAATTTCGACATCAATATCAGCAAGAAAAAAGGAGAACGGATCGAAAACCTGACTCTGGAAGACGGCCGAAAACTTAAGGATAACGATACGATCACGATCGCGGTCAACAACTACCGCGCCACCTCCCAGCTCCTGACCTACGGCTCCGTATACTCTTTGGAAAACGGCGACACGCTTCCGAAGCTCGTGGAAAAGGATATGCTGGCCGGCACTTATATCCGGGAACTCATCGAATTATGGTTCACAGATGACTACTATCACGGGATCGTCACGCCGGATCAGGCTTATAACTGGAAGATCACCGGAACCACCTGGGACGAGGAGCTCCATCAGAAAGCAGCGGAACTGGTAAACGCCGGTGTCATCACGATCCCCTCTTCCGAAGACGGCCGCACGCCAAACATCATATCCGTGACCGTAGATGACATCCGTGCCTCCTGCAAGCTGAAGGCCAAGAAAAAGAAGATCCGCGTAACCATAGATCCGCCGGAGGGCGCAGATCAATTTATCGTCAGATATGCCACAAACAAGAAGATGAATAAGGCAAAAACCGTAACGACCACAAAGCCTGAAGTAACGCTGAAAAAGTTGAAATCCGGGAAAACCTATTATGTGGAAGTCACTGCCGCCGCGTCAAGAGGCGATGACCCCGATATTCAATTTGCACCCTCGAAGGTGAAGAAAGTAAAGGTGAGATAAATCATTTACGGAGGATTTTATGAGAATTTTTAAGAAAGCCGCAGCGTTTGTTTTGACCGCCGTCATGACTTTACATGGGTCATCCGCATTCGTATTCGGCGCAGAAACCGGTTCCACCGCAGTGGAAAAAGAGATCCAGATCCTGCAGACATCCGATATTCACGGTATGTTCATGCCCTATACTTATGTCACTCTTTCGGACCATCCGGGCGGGTCTCTGGCGCAGATCGCCACCGTAATTAAAGAGCGCAAAAACGATCATACCATCACCATCGATGTGGGAGATACGATCCAGGGCAATTCCGCTTCCTTTTTCAATGACGCGAACCCCCACCCCATGATGGCCGGCCTTAACGAGATCGGATATGACTACTGGGTAGCGGGCAACCACGAATTCAATTACGGTGTACCCACGCTGCAGCGCATTGCAGGCCAGTTCAATGGTACGTTTATGTGCGGCAATGTTTTTGAAAACGGAAAGCCCCTCGGCGCCGTCTATGACATCAAAGAGATCGACGGCGTAAAGGTCGCCACCATCGGGATGGTAACCCCATGCATCACCAAATGGGACGCCGATAAGCTTTCCTCCGTAACCGTAACGAATCCGATGGATGAACTGAAAAACGTTCTTAATGAGATCAAAGATAAAGCCGATGTGATCGTTTTTGCTTACCATGCACACAATGAGTGGGAGTTTGACGTAAAGGGCTCAAACGTCTACGACATTGCAAACGCGTTCCCGGAGATCGACGTGATCCTTGCCGCCCACGGACATGTTCCGTTAAACGAGGAAGCCAACGGGGTTTTGATCACGGAGAATGATGATGAAGGCGTTACGATAGCCGATATCGACATCACGGTCGAACCCGATCCCGCCGGCGGTTACAAGGTAAAGAATAAAACCGCCGAATTGATCCCGCTGAAGGGCGTCGAACCGGATCCGGACCTTGTCGAAGCCTTAAGTTCCTATGATGAAGAGGCCCGGGATGACGCGCTCACACCCGTTGCCACATTAACGGGCGGCGACCTGGTTCCCCCGGCCGAGATCACCGGTATCACGCCGTCCCTGATCCAGGAAACCTCCATGTTGTACATGATCAACAGCGCCCAGAGGTACTACGCCGACGCCGATGTTTCCGCGGCAGCGGTTTTAAAACGGAGTTCCAATATCTATGAGGGCCCGATCCGCAAATGTGATATCGCGAGTATCTATCCATTCGATAACACTCTTTACAAACTGGAAATGACCGGGAAGCAGTTAAAGACCTACATGGAATGGTGCGCGAATTTCTATAACACCTTTCAAAAAAACGACCTCACCATCTCCTTCAATTCGAACATTAAAAGCTATATCTACGGCATTTTCCTGGGCGTGAATTACGAGATCAATATCAGTAACCCACCGGGGAAAAGGATCGAAAACCTGACGCTGGAAGACGGCCGGGAACTTAAGGATGACGATACGATCACGTTCGCGGTCTCCAACTACATGGCCACCACCCAGCTCCTGGAATACGGCTCTGTATACTTTTCGGAAAAGGGCGACACGCTTCCGAAGCTTCTGGAAAAGAATATGATAGCCGGAGCCTATATCCGGGATCTCATCGCCTTATGGTTCACAGACGACCACTATCACGGGAACGTCACGCCGGACCGGGCCTACAACTGGAAGATCACCGGATATAAGTGGGACGAACAGCTCCATCAGAAAGCCGCCGAATTGGTGAACGCCGGCGTCGTCGAGCTCCCCGAGTGGAATGACGGCCCCGTTACTGTGGATGACATCCGCGCCTCCGTCTCATTGAAGTCCATGAAAAAGAAAGTCCGCGTGAGCATAGAACCGCCGAAGGGCGCAGATCACTTTATCGTCAGATATGCCACAAACAAAAAGATGAAAAAGGCAAAAACCGTTACCACCACAGAGCCCGAAGTAACGCTGAA
>JAEESA010000113.1 GCA_016286115.1 Lachnospiraceae bacterium | reverse complement strand
ATATGGTGCTGGTGATGCCGGTTACGATCCTGTGCGCGGTGCTGCTGCTGCGGACAGGCCAGAAACCCCGGATCCGCGGCGACGCGGCGATCGCCATGATCTCCGTCGGCGCGTTGGCCTTCGGATACCTGCTCATGAATCTTTTTTCGACATCTACCAATCTTTCCGGGGATGTCTGCAGCACCCTCTTCGGGTCCACCTCGATCCTGACGCTGAACAAAACGGAGGTTTGGTTCTGTGCGATCCTTTCGGTTGTAGTGATCGTTTTGTTTGTCCTCTTCTACAACAAGATCTTTGCCGTGACCTTTGACGAGAATTTTGCGAGAGCCACCGGCACGAAGACAAATCGCATGAACCTGCTGATCGCCGTTGTGATCGCTGTGATCATCGTGGTGGCGATGAACCTGGTGGGTTCGCTTCTGATCTCGGCGCTTGTGATCTTTCCGGCGCTCTCGGCGATGCGGTTGTTCCGGAGCTTTAAACAGGTGACCGTTTTTTCTGCAATCCTTTCTGTTGTGTGCGCGTTTTTCGGCATCATCATCTCAATCCTCGCGGGAACGCCGGTGGGCGCGACGATCGTGGGCGTGGATGTGCTCGCTTTCTTCGTCTGCTGCATCGGTGGGGCGTTCGCTTCTCACCCTTGATTTTCCATCTAAAATCGTGGCATAATTCGAAAGAACACTGTTTTATAATGCTTATTTTAGGCAGGAGGTTTTATGAATAATACAAAGAGATTCATTAGAGCGTTCACGGCGCTGGGTCCATAATGGAGAACGTTCCCCTTGCCTATAGATTCGAAGAGAAAAGCGAAGAGCTTCATAAAGCGGCGGAGGCGCTTCCTGAACAATTTGATCTGGCTTTAACGTCGTTTCCATGAAAAATGATTTCCGGACGATCTACGGCGATGAGGTGAAGAAAACCGGATCCTTCCGCTGGCCGGAGGAGTTTGGTGCAGAAAACGCCACTAAATAAAGAAAGTTGTACTGAAAAGAAGGATATGATAAAATAACCCTATATGTTCGCAACAGGGAGAACCAAATATGAAAAAAATCCTCGTGGTAGATGATGAACAGATCATGCTGACGCTTTCCAAGAAGATCCTCGGTCCGTATTATGATGTGGTGACCGTGACTTCCGGGAAGGATGCGCTGGAAGTATATGAAAAAGAGAAACCGGATCTGGTGCTGCTGGATGTGTACATGCCGGAGATGTCCGGCTATGAAACCCTCTATATCCTGCGGGAGCGGTTCGGCAAGAATGTGAAGGCCATGTTTGTGACGGCGGACGACCGTGTGGAAGGCGAGAGCGAAGGCTTTGAAAACGGCGCGATCGATTATGTCCGTAAGCCGTTCCGTTCGGATGTGCTGCTTCGCCGCGTGGAGATCGTTTTGCAGAACCAGGAAGAGCTTCAGGACTTAAAGACTTCTTCCGGGACGGATCCAATGACAGGGTTCCTGAATTCGGGGACGGCCAAGGACGAGATCGACGACGCCTGCTGCCATGGCGAGCGCGGCATGCTGCTGGTCCTTAATCTCGATAATATGAAACAGATCAACGATAAATTCGGCCATAATATGGGCGATCAGATCCTTCTTCGTTTTTCCTTCCTGCTCCGGCAGATCACAAGATCTTCCGACGTTGTCGGGCGGATCGGCGGCGACGAATTTGCTGTCTTTTTCCGGACCGTGCCGACGGCGGAGCTCATCGGAAAGCGCTGCAAATTCCTGAATGAAGGCCTGGTCACGGCGATGGTCGAGATGCTCGGAGACGATTGCGATATCCCGCTCGGGGTTTCCATCGGAGGAGCGGCGGCGCCGGATGAAGGGCAGGATTACAACACCCTGATGACCAAGGCGAAGAGCGCGCTTCGCATGGTGAAACGCCACGGAAAGCATAATTTCGGTTTCTACGGGGCTTCCGAGAACCGTATCGAGGATATGGAGGATGCGGAAGAGGACAGCCTCCAGCATGTGGTCTATCTTTTCGGGGAACGGAACCGCATGCCCGGCGCCTATGTCGTGAACCGGGAGATGTTCAAGCCGATCTTCCAGGTCCTGCGCCGCGTTTCGGATCAGTACGGGCGCAATGCGCAGCTTTTGATGCTGACGCTCGAAAAAGAAGAGGTGTCGGAAGAACTTGCGGAACGGTTCTGTACGTTCCTTGTGGGACACCTTCGCAGATCGGACCTTGTCATGCGTTATCAGGAGAAGAGCTTCCTTGTTATGCTGCCGGATACGGCGATGGCCGGCGGGAAATTCATGCTCCGACGGATCGAGAACAGCTGGGGGGCGATGCAGGAAAACGAGGGCGCAACCTTCCGCGTCGAATCCATGGACATCCGCGCGGGGTTCTAGGGAATTTCTTACAAATGGCGAGCCACAGACAGGAGCCGACTTGTGAGACCATTATCGAAAGAGCAGAGCGTGGACGCTACGCGTTACTGGCGTATGAGCACTTAGCGACCGTTCTTTGGTCGCTTACGTGCGATCCCGACCAGTCACTTAACGAGACCGGTTTTTTCGGTCGAGTTTAGTGAACTGGGCTAATGAGCATAAGCCGCAAGCGAAGTACGAATTTAGTAACGTACGCAAGGGCCCCCGAACGAAAGTGGCTCTGCGATTCGATGATGTGTCTCGCAAGACGGATCCGGAGTAACGGGATAATATTGCAGACTTCCTTAAATCGGTGTATTGTGTAGGAAACGAAGGGAGTAAAGACATTGAATGCCGGAAAATATCTCCGCCGGATCACAGCGGTTCTGCTGGCTTGCACACTTCTTGGCGTGTTCACCGGCTGTGGAAATTCAGATAATACATTGGTTTTGAATAAGATCCTGGAGCTGGAATCCGAGGTGTCCGAACTCAGGGACGAGGTTGAGAGCCTGAAGGAGGCTTCGGTAGAGAAGGCGGAGGCTCCTGCGAAGGAAGAGGAACCGCAGGAAGAGGAGAAAGAAACCGAAACGAGCGCTCCGGAGGAAGAGCCGGAACCGCAGGAAACCGAAGCACCGGAGCCGGTACTTGCGAAAGCCGGCGGGCCTTCCGAACATGGGCAGCTTCGTGTGGAAGACGGCGTGCTGAAGGATGCGAACGGCAACCCGTTCCAGCTGCGCGGGATGAGCACGCACGGCATCGGGTGGTTCCCCGATTATATCAATGCGGGCACCATGGAGGACATTAAAAACCACGGCGGAAACGTCTTCCGTATTGCGATGTACACGCAGGCGGACAGCGGGTACATTTATGACCCGGACCGGAATATGCAGCTCGTGGAAAAAGGCATTGAGCTGGCGAAGGCGGCGGATCTTTATGTTATTGTGGACTGGCATATTTTGGATGACGGGGATCCGAACATCCATATCGATAAGGCGACTACCTTCTTTGACACGGTCGCTTCGAACCATGCCAACGATCCGGCGATCCTTTATGAGCTTTGCAACGAACCCAATAATACCGGGTGGGATGCGATTGAACGTTACGCCTACACCGCCTGCAGCGTGGTGCGGCAGAGGTCACCGCAGGCCGTTCTGATCCTTGGGACTCCTGACTATTCTTCGAAGCTGCAGGCGCCGATGGACGAACCGTTCCCGCAGGCGGATAACCTCATGTACGCGTTCCATTACTACGCCGGGGAACATCAGGACTTTTCGGCGCTGCAGAACGCGGTGGACAGACACCTCCCCGTTTTCGTATCGGAATGGGGGATCGGCAAGGACAATTCCGGTTCGCCGGCGCTCGATGCCGGCAGGAACTTTGTGGATTATCTGAACGCAAACGGTATCAGCTGGTGCGCCTGGTCGCTTTGCAATAAGGATGAAGTTTATTCCGTCCTGCGGCCGGACTGCAGCAAGCTGAGCGGCTGGGAAGATAGTGATTTTACGGATGTCGGAAAACTGATCTTTGGCGCAATGGGCGGCTGAAGGAAAAGAAATAAAAGGAGGGAAAGATATGCTTGTCGCAGTGATCATTATCATTTGTATCGTTGTGCTGCTCTGCCTTGGGATCAGGGTGGTCCCGCAGCAGTATGTCAAGATCGTGGAAAGGCTTGGGAAATACCACTCCACCTGGGATGCGGGCATTCACTATAAACTCCCTCTTATCGACCGGATCGCGAAGACCGTTTCCATGAAGGAGCAGGTGTATGACTTTCCTCCGCAGCCGGTCATCACAAAGGATAACGTGACCATGAAGATCGATTCCGTGGTCTTTATCAAGGTGTTTGATCCGAAGCTGTTTGCCTATGGGATTGAGAAACCAATCCAGGGGATTGAAAATCTCGCGGCCACAAATTTACGCTCGGTCGTCGGGGAGATGGAGCTGGACCAGACCTTGTCCGGCAGGGAAGTGATCAACGGCAAGATGCAGGTGGCGCTTGACGAAGCAACGGATCCCTGGGGGATCAAGGTGATCCGCGTGGAGATCAAGAACATCCAGCCGCCCGAAGAGATCGAAGCGGTCATGACAAAGCAGATGCGGGCGGAACGGGAACGCCGGGAAACCATCCTGCAGGCGGAAGCTCATCAGGAATCCATCGTGAAACGGGCCGAGGGTGACAAGCGCGCCAAGGTCCTTGCGGCGGAAGCGGAACGTGACGCACAGATCGCTATTGCCGAAGGAAAGGCAAGATCCGTGGAGCTGGTCTATGAAGCAGAATCGAAAGGCCTTGAGATGCTGAAGGACGCAAACGTCAGCGAAACTGTTTTGAAACTGAAGGGGATCGACGCGCTGAAGGTGATCGCGGACGGGCGCGCAACGAAGATATTCATGCCGAACAACCTTTCCGATATGATCTCATCCCTCGGGATCGTGGCGGAAAGCATGGGCGTCGGGGACCATACGCCGATCGACAAGTCACCGAAGCCGAAGGAAAAGAAGCCGGCAGATCCCTGCCTTGACGAAGAAAGCAATGAGATCACCAAAAACGCCGCCGTGGTAACGGACGCAATGGAAAGCGACGTGGAAACCACATATCAGAATATGACGCTTTAATGAGCGTTTCCATGCCAGAGGAGGAAACATGGACAAAACGTTGGGAAAGATTTCGGCATATTTAATGATCATCGTTGGCGCCCTGATCGCGAGCTTTTCCGTTATCTGCATTTTGATCCCGAACGGTGCGATCGATTACGGCACGGCGGGTATCGCGATCATCATCAGCCAGCTGACCGGCGCGGAACTGTCCATCGTCGTTATCTTAACGTTCCTGCCGTTCTGGCTCATGGGCTTTAAGATCCTCGGCAAGGGGTTCGCCCTCAAATCCCTGGTCGGCACCATCAGTTATACGCTCGGCCTGCAGATCTTTGAAAGAGTTCCGTTTGAACTGAATACGGAGCACTTTATCGCGGTCATCTTCGGCGGCGCCATTCTGGGCGTCGGCCTCGCGATGATCCTGAAATTCGGCGGCTGCATCGACGGCTCCGAGATCTTTGCGAATATCCTGATCAGCAAGATCACCGAAAAGACCGGGAAGAGCTACAGCATGACGAAGATCCTGCTGATCTTCAACGGCTGCGTCTACCTGAGCGTGTTCTTCCTGATCAATGAAACCTCCGCTCTGATGAGCCTTCTCGTCTACGTGGTCGCGACGTTTGTGATCACAAACATCACCGACCATTTCGAAGCGATCAAACAGGTGACGATCATCACCAAGAACCCGGATGAGATCATTCATCAGATCCGCACCGAGCTCAACAAAACCTGTACGATCATGGATTCCTACGGCGTGATCGCCGGTGAGAACAAAACCCTGATCTGTTATATCAACTTTTTCGAGTTACAAAAAATAAAGGAGATCATAGCCCGAAACAAGGGCTCGTTCAGTACTGTTTCTACTGTTGATGAAATTATTCGGTGATGTGTCTCGCAAGATGGATCCGATATCACAAATAGTCTTCTTGAATCAGAGTTTACGCTGTGCTAGGATAATTCTATATAGCATCATAAGGAGTGTATGTCATGACTGAAACAGAACGCATCGAAAAGGCAATACAAACCTTTGTCAAGCACCGGATCGGCGGGGTTATCGTGAACAATGAAGAAGGAACGATCCTTTATCAGGATTCCCGCATCATTCTTTCCGAACGGGCAAGAACCGCCTGGGCCAGAAGAAAGCCCGGGATCGAAGAAGAGAAAAAATGGGAGTTCAGCGATCTTGAAGACGCGAAGTATTACCGTATCGAAACGGCCAGCGTCGAGATCGATGACGAGTTATACCAGTGCCATCTCTTTACCGACGTCAGCGACTACGCCACCCTGTTCCAGGATATCAGTGATTATTCCAAACAGATCGCGGATGTGAGCGATTTTCAGAAGAGCATTCTCGGGAAGCTGAAATTGTCTTATGACAGCTGCCTTTCGGAGCTTGTTGCCTTTTGCAACGCCACAGACGGGGTTCTCTTCATGGAAGAAGAACGCACGGATAATATTCAAAAGACCAGTTACAGCCGTTATTTCAAACGAAGTACCGTTCCTCCCTCGGATGAGATTGAGACCATGTTGGGAGCGAGACGGTTTGAGTTTGTGGACGGCTATTATTGTTTCCTTTCCGAAAAGGCGGGGAGCCAAAGGTACGCTTTGTTCCTTCGGAGAGGGCAGAAATTCAATGAGGAGTATTTCAGGGACGCATCGGTCTACAACGTGATCCGGCTCTATATCGAAAACGGGATCCTTCGTGAAAAGATCGTTTACGAAAGCGAGCATGACAAGCTGACGGGCCTGTATAATAAAGGGAAATATATTAATCTCAGGGAGCAGGCGTTCGGAAAACCGAAGAAGATCGCAGTCATCAACTTTGACGTCAACAGCCTGAAGAAGGTGAATGACGAGAAGGGCCATGAGGCCGGAGACCAGCTCATCATCAAGGCGGCTTCCAGCATTGCGGAGATCACAAGTGAACATGTTATGGGCTTTCGGACCGGCGGCGATGAATTCGTGGTGATCGCCTGTAATGTTTCGGAGGCGGAGGCGGAAGCTTTGATCGAGCGCTGGAAGGAAGCGCTGGCGGCGATGAATAAAGAGGACGACGGGATTCCCTGCTCCGTGGCGCATGGGCTAGCCTGCGGAGAAAATAATTATGATCTTGAGGGACTTTTGGCTGAAGCGGATGAAAGAATGTATGAGAAAAAGCGGGAAATGAAGGCCATGAATGCAACGGATTGACTAAAGGAGGATGACCCTTGAGAGAACTGGTGCTTGAGGCAAAAAAGGAAAACTTAAAATACGTGTTTGAGTTTGTGACGAACGAACTCGCTCCTTATGTGGAAGACAAGAAGCTTCTGCGAAAGTTTAAGCTATGCATGGAAGAGGTGTTCTTAAACATTTCGGAATATGCCTATCATCCCGAAACAGGGCCGGCGAAGATCACCCTATGCGTTGTGGAGGATGAGGGGACTCCGAAAGTCAGGATCTCCTTCGTGGATCACGGGTTCCCGTTTGATCCTTTGGAAGTGAAACCGCCGGAACTTGACGCGGAGCTGGAAGACCGGCAGGTGGGAGGCCTGGGGATCTTTCTGGTACGCACGACAATGGATGGAGTTACCTACGAATACAGGAACGGCGAAAACGTTCTGACGATGGAAAAGAAGCTTAAATGATCGCAGAACCTGAGGAGGATGAAAAAAATGGATATCAGAGAAACGGTAGAGAATGACCGGATCGTGTTTAATGTAGAAGGTGAGATCGACGGATCCAATGCGGACGAATTTGAACTGAAGCTTCGCGCCGCGGCGGAAAAGACCGAAAATCTCGTGGTGGATCTTAAGGGATTGGAATATGTTTCTTCCGCGGGCTTAAGGTCGTTTCTGATGGTACAGAAACAGATGAAGCAGCAGGGCGGACAGATGTCGTTGATCCATGTAAATGAAGAAGTAATGGAGATATTTGCGGTGACGGGCTTTGTTAAACTCCTGAACATTAAAGAAGAGGAGGGCTGACCGGATGAAAAAAGCGAGGATCGGAATTCGCGGAAAAACAATCTTTTTGATCCTCCTTATGGGGATCTCACTCGGCGCGGTTTTGATCGGAATGACGGCATCTATCCTGAGCACGATCGTTCGTAATGACTATGAGAACAAGGTTCTGGATATCTGTAAAAATGCGTCATTTGCAATCGATGGGGATGAACTGGGCAGGCTCCAGGAAAAATACAGGGAGGTGCTTTTTGCCATCCCGGACAGCGAGTGGGTTCTGAGCGACGCATGGGGAAGCCCGGAATTCGAGAGTTTTCTTTCCAAATTCGAAAGTCTTGAGGAAACGCCGGAGTATAAGGATCTGTATGAACGGATGACGGTTCTGCTGGAAGCGAATGATGTGGACGACATCTATCTGTGCGGCATTGACAACACCTGTCAGCCTGTCGCTTTTTACCTTGTGGATCCGGCTCCGGGAGAGGATCAGTGCCGGATCGGAACCCTGGATCCGCTGTATTACGAAAACAGCGAAAGCCTTTTGGCGGATCCGACGGTCGGTTTTTTGCCTTATACCACCGATACGCCGGAGTATGGCTGGCTTGTGACCGGGGGCGTGGCGGTCTTTGATTCTTCCGGCAATGTGGCGGGCTATATTCTGGCGGACATTTCCATGGAAAGCATCATGAGGGAGATCGACAGCTTTATTCAGAAGCTGGTGTTGGCGGTGGTGCTGATCACGGCGGTTACCATTACGCTGTATATGCTTGCCATCGAGCACATGGTGATCCAGCCGGTCAAAAAGCTGGCGCAGTCGGCGTCCGTATACCTTTCCAAGGATACGGAGGAAACGGAAAAACACAGCTTCCGTGAGCTTTCCATCAAATCAAAGGATGAGATCGGCGATCTGTATGAGGCGATCTGCCGCATGGAAGAGAACCTGAACGCGCATATCGCAAGCGTCATGGAAATGACGGCGGAGAAGGAGCGTCTCGGCGCGGAGCTGGACGTGGCGGCAAGGATCCAGGAGGCGCTGGTGCCGGCCGGCTTCCAGGTCTTCAGCGAGGAAAACCGGGTGGATGTCTTCGGGGCCATGGTTCCGGCGAAGGAGGTCGGCGGCGACTTCTACGACTTCTTCCGGATCGATCACGATCATCTCGGTCTTGTCATGGCCGATGTCAGCGGCAAAGGCGTTGCGGCGGCCCTCTTCATGGCGGTAACGAAGACCTTCCTGCAGTCGCGGACCATGATGGGCGGCAAGCCGGAGGAGATCATGGCGGATGCCAACCGCTGGCTCTGTGCGAACAACCAGGCCGGCCTTTTCGTAACGGTGTGGCTCGGGATCTACGAGATCTCCTCGGGCGAGATCCTCTATGTCAACGCCGGGCATGAATACCCGGTCCGGATGGCCAACGGCGTGCCGTTTGTGCTGCGGACGGAAAACGACCCGCCGCTTGGCACGGATGAGGACCTGGAATTCACCGGAAGAAGGATGGCGCTTGCAAAGGGAGAAATGCTCGCACTCTACACCGACGGCATTCCGGAGGCAAAGAATGCGGAAGGAAAGCGCTACGGCATGGACCGCATGAAGGCGGCGCTGGAGGAGAAGCTGACCGCAAGAGACGCGGTGGAAGGCCTCGAATCAGACCTGAACGCATTTGTGGGCGACGCGGATCCTTTTGACGACGTGACGATCCTGTGCCTTGTGCGGAAGTAATTTATGAGAAACCATATTTTAGGGAACGCTGCTGACCGCAGTGTTCCCTTTTTTATGGAGATTGTCAAAACATGTAAGTAACCAGCTTGTGAGCGCATTATCGACAAAGCAGACCGTTGGACGCTACTCGTTACTTAATGAGCACGAGCACGCTTTATCAGCGAAGTGCGAATTTAGTAGCGTAAGCAAGCGTCCGCGAGCGAAAGCGTGTCTGCGTGTCGATGATGAGTCTCATAAGCTGGTTT
>JAEESA010000112.1 GCA_016286115.1 Lachnospiraceae bacterium | reverse complement strand
CTTTACTGTAAAGCCGTACCGTGACGGTACCGTTGCCATTGTCCCTCATGCAGTTTTTGATAATAGAGGGATCAAATTCCGCAAGGGTTGATACGCCTGCGACCATCCAGCAATTACTGATCTTACCCTGCCGAAGGTCATTGACAGTGGGCTCATGCGCAAAGAGAGGATCGTTTGTCCGATCTACCCAGGTCCGCATCACCGGGTTATGCATGGCTCCGTCCCGGAACGAGACCGATTTTGAGAATTCACCTTCGTCCACCGGCCTTCCATTGCTAAAGATCAGATTGATGATCTCATGCCCGTTCTCCTCCGCCGCCTCTGTATCAAGGCCGCCAAGGGTAAGCGCATCGATCCCGTTTTTCAGATCGGTAAATTGATCACCTTTCAGACGTTCCCATTTCTGATCTGTTTCAATCTCCTTTATCAGCTTCTGTACGGCTTTCATGCGCCTTTCTTCCTCTTCATGGCCAACCACATACTGATTGCCGTCAAAGTAGGAACGAAAAGCGGCAGCAAGCTTATCCGCCATATTTTTCTCTTCGGGCTGCAGGTCCTCCTTATTATCGATACTGGTTTTCCAGGTTTCCAGTTTCTCTAAGAGTCCCACCCTGGCTTCGTAGGAAGCGTTATCCGAAGCGGTATCCGTCGCCTCTGCCCTGGTCATTTTTTTATACTTATCGGGAAGCGTTTCTTCGACAACGAGATCCGGCATTCCCTCCTGTTGCTTTCTCTTTTTGATCCGCCGTACCTCTTCGAAATACTCCAGCACTTCCTTTTCATTACCGGCCCCGCTCCAATATTTCAGCCGGGCATAGGCCAGCTTTCTAAGAGCATCCAGTTCAACGATCATCTTGCGGATTTTGATCTTTTCTTCATTATCTATCTCTTTATCAAGATATTGCATGCCGAGAACTGCGATACTCTGGTTCAGCTCGCTCAGATGCTCGATCAGTTCCTCGTCCGAATACACAAAAAATTGCAGATCATTCTTTTCTCTGTTTTTAAATTCCTCCATCTGGTCGTCACTGTATACTTCCTTCTCTGTAGCCAGGGCTTCCGTTATCTTTGCATCTTCTAAAGCCAGGGGTCTTTGCAGCGCTTCTTCCTTACGGTCAGCTTTTCTTATCGATTTTTCCTGAGAAGTAAGCCTCATCCAGGTACGCATATCCACTTCCGTAACAATTTGGTTCATCGAAAGGCCTTCATCGTCCGCCAACACGTGCACCTGGCCATTGTCAGAAGTAAGGCTGAGGCGGTTCTCGCGGGCAAACTGGTTGACTCTCTTATCCAGAAGCTTCATTTTAGGCGCTACAGAGTTCATGATCCGTTCTTCCTCAGGTGTCTTATTCAACTTTTCCTTTAACCGCCTGTAGCTCAGAATGTAATCATAAAGCTCGGAAAAATGCGTTTTGATATAGGAACCGTTAAACATCTTCGCGGTAAAATGCACTTTAGAGAGGGTTTGCACATCCTCATTCTGTATATTCTCTTCCGCCTCTGCGAACGTTGTGGTTATAAGTTTCCCCTCGCCCGCCTTAGCCTGCAGCACTTTATAGAGATCCAGAGTATAGGCCGTGGCTTTCTTTGTGAGCGCCAACGAATCACTGATCTTTTTATTCATTTGTGTCTCTGCATCATTGGGCTTCCACCAAACCGTCGACCCGAGTTTCGCCTTGTTATGCCGCATTTCTTTGGCGCCGGTAATGCGGGATTGGCCTCTGGCCATACTCTGCTTGCCTATATATGCCGACTGCAGGTTATGAACAGTTTCCTCAGCCTGTTGCTGATTCGTGAGCTTCTTCGCTTCCTGTTTTAGTTCTTTAAAATCCTCTTGATCAAAATTTACAAAGTCATCTTCAAATTTCTTGTATTCAGAATTTTCCATAGTTATCTTCCTTTCCGATCCAATAAAGATCTTGCATGATCACTTCACAGATGATTATACGAACCGCCTACGGGTGCGTGTCCTTTTCTTCCTGCATTTTACAATACAATCTATGCGTATTCAATGTTGAACTCTTTTTCGTTTTCATTATAATTGGTATGGAAAGGAAGAAAGATGGCAGAAAATAAAAATCATTCCGCCTTTATAGAGCAGGTCCGGCGCCAGGCCTCGCAGGTCCGTAATGACGAGATCCAAAGGCGCGCCAACCTGAAACGGCGGCTCAAAGCAGACAAACAGAATAGGATCAAAAAAAGGATGATCAAGATCGCGATCCTTTCCGGCATCGCACTGGTCGTCATGTTCATGCTCTTCGAATTCCTGCTTCCCGGCTCCTACCTTAAAAAGAAGAAGGTCATCGACGACACTCCGCTTGAAGATGTTCTGGAGACCGCGCTGGAAGATATTTCCAAAACGGATAAGGACGGCGACGGGGTCCCCGACGACCTGGAAGTCGGCAAGCCCTATGCCAAGCTGGAAGGGACCACCGAAGAAAAGCTTCTCTGGGATCTTCTCATGGATTATTTTGACGGAAACAAAGCGGCTGTTCTCGGCGTCATGTGCAATCTTCACGCCGAATCCAACCTCACCGCCGCCAATCTCGAAGACTATAACAACCGCTTATGGGACATCACCGACGACATCTACACCGAAGAGGTGAACCGCCGGACCATCGACAAGAAGGACTTCCTGGAATCTCGGACCGTGGACTCCACGAACGGCTATTACAACGAAAACGACGAGTGGGTCAACCGGGACGGTGGCTACGGCTATGCCCAGTTCACGGCTTATGACAAGAAGGAATCCCTGTACCAGTTCGCCGAGCAGTGGTTCGGCCCCGGCGGCAAGGGCGAGAATTACCGGTTCAACATCGGAGATCCCGAAATGCAGGCCAACTATGTGATCTACCTTCTGCAGATGGATGAATACCATGAAATGGAAGACCTGATCCGCCACGCCGACGTGACGGTGGACGCCTGCTATTACTGGCTGAAAATGTATGAGGAACCATACGATCCTTATTGTGATAACTATTACACCCTGGCCTTTGACCGCGCCGCCGTCGCGGACCAGATCGAGGCCAGATGCACGGGGAGCATTTTGAATGAAGAAGCAGTCAATTAAAACCTGTTTCCTGTTATGCCTTTGTCTCTTCTGCTTATTTACTGTCGGCTGCGGGAATACCAAGAACAAAAACACAGCCCTTACAAAAGCCTCGGATTTTAACAGTCCCGATGTGACCATCGGCGTCGCGGAAGGGTACATCTTCGGCGAGGTCGTGGAAAAAGAATACCCGGACGCAAAGCTCCTTTATTTTGCCGACCGGGAAGACGTATACCGTGCCCTCGAAATGGGAGACGTGGACGGCGTTGCGGATGACGAAGCCATCATCCGCGCCATCATGCGTTCCACAGATCTCTTTACACTGACAGAGGGGTATGTCGAGCCGTCCGACTACGCCTTCATCTTTCCCAAGAACGCCGACGGCGAAAAACACCAACAGGAATTCTCCGACTATCTGAAAAAGATTCAGGAAAACGGCGATCTGCAGCGCATTGACGAGAAATGGTTCGGCAAGGATACCGACAACAAGGTCAGTGAAGACGTTTCCTCTCTGGCAGCAACAAACGGCACGCTCTCTCTCGCCTTTGATGCGACCACCATTCCCTTCTCCTATTTCTCCGCGGGAAAACCCGTAGGCTATGACATCGATCTTGCCATCGGATTCTGCCGCGAATACGGCTATGGCCTGATGATCCAGCGCACGGATTTTACATCCCTTTTAGAAGGTGTTGCTGCCGCCAATTATGACGTTGGGTGCGGCGCCATCACGATCTCCGACCACAGGAAGGAAACCCTTCTTTTCAGCTCCCCCGACTACACCGGCGGTATCAGCATTGTAAAGCGTTCGGAAGCCGAGCTGGAAGCCGACACCGACGCGATCAGTTCGTTCGCCCGGCATTTTAGAAAAGCGTTTATCGAAGAGGACCGGTGGAAGCTCTTCCTCACGGGGATCCTGACCACCTTCCTGATCTTTTTCCTGGCAGCCCTCTTCGGCTCCCCCTTCGGGCTGATCCTCTTCATCTTAAGCGAACGCGGAGGACCGGTCCTCCGCTGGCTCACAAAAGCATTTGCTTTCCTCGTCCACGGGGTTCCGGTCCTCATGATCCTGTTCTCGTTATTCTATTCCTTCTACCGGAATATGTTCATGGGCGGTTTCATCGTATCCATCATCGGCTTCACCCTGTACTTCGGAGACGAGGTCTACCAGATGATCCGCAACCAGGCCTATGCCTTCGAGAACAAAGACCTGACGCGCGACTACCATCTCCTCGCCATCGACGGAAAGACATTTTTCCGCAAGTTCCGCAAGCACTCCGGCCACATCCTGCGCCGCGACTACCGTGAACGCCTTGTGACCCTCCTCAAGTTCACCTCCGTCACCGGCTATATCGCGGTCAACGACATGTCGCGTGTTTTCGAAACGATCCGCACGGAAAGCTTTGAGGTGGTGCTGCCGCTCCTCTTCACCACGATCGTCTACTTCGTCATCATCCGTTTGATCCTGCTGTTATTCAGGGATCGGTAGAATAAGGGCCTGCCGAGAGCAGGTACTCTTCTATTCAGGCTTAAAAACCAGGAAATCCGCTTCTTCTTCCGCATCGCTCGATCCGAGATGGGAGCGGATCGCGGTGACGACCTCGTTGTAAAGCTGCAGCGCTTCGGTGTGGTCGCGTTCGACGAGAGCAGCGTCCTCATCGCGGGAGGCGATCTCTAAGTTCGCGGCAAGCTCGAAGAGCCGGTGCGCCCCGATGGTCTTGGCGGAGCTCTTCAGGGAGTGGACATAGATCATGTAGTTTCCCCAGTCCGCCGCGTCATGATAGGACTGAATGCTTTCGGAACGGGTTTCGTAATCATTTGAGAATTCAGAGAGCACTTCGCGGTAGATCTCCTCATCATTCTGGCAGAACATCATCCCTTTTTCGGTGTCCACGCCTGCCTTCTCAAGCGCGGCAAGCAGCGGATCTGAAGGTTCCTTTGTTTTCGGTTCGTCGGGTGTTGTCACAGTTTTTTCTTCCTTCTCTGCAGCCGTTTTCGTCTGTATCTTTTCTTTGGGGATATTCTCCCTAAGCACCTGCTCCAATTCTTCTCCGTTCACGGGCTTGGTCAGATAGTCCGAGAAACCCTGCGCGAGATACTTTTCTTTGGCGCCGCGGATCGCGTCTGCGGTGAGGCAGATCACGGGCGTGTTTTCGTTCCTCTTGTTCTCTAATGTACGGATCTCCTTCATGGCTTCCGTACCGTCCATGCCCGGCATGCGCTGATCCATCAGGATGACGTCGTATGTTTCCTTCTCCGCGAGCTTCACCGCTTCCACACCGCTCGCGGCGGTGTCGATCCTGATCTTCGTTCTCTTTAAGAGGCTGCATACGACCGTGAGGTTCATCTTTGTATCATCCACGACCAAAATGTGGGCATCGGGAGCGTAGAGATATTCTTTATCCTGTTCCCGCTCCTCCATATCCTGCAGCATGACCTTGTACTCTCCGATCGGCACCTCGTTTTCGATCTTCTGCCAGATGTCGAAGGAGAAGACCGAGCCTTCGCCGTAGGTGCTCTTCACATTGAGCTCGCTGTCCATGAGCGTAAGGAGGTTCGTGACGATGGACATACCAAGGCCCGTACCCTCTATGTTCCTGTTCTGCACCACATCCAGCCGCTCGAAGGACTGGAAGAGCTTATCCATGTCTTCCTCCCGGATGCCGATGCCCGTATCCCTGACTTCAAAACGGATCAGAGCCTTCCCTTCGCTTCGTTCCAGTTCCTCCACATTCAATGTGACCGTGCCCTCGCGGGTGTACTTGACCGCGTTGGTGAGGAGGTTCATGACCACCTGGTTGATGCGGGTATCATCGCCGTAAAGCTCGCGCGGAAGATGCGGATCCACGTTCACGCGAAGTTCCAGATCCTTTTTGCGCGCCCGTTCCGAAACGGAGTTAACAAGGTAGGTGATCAGCGACGCCGTACTGTAACGCACGGGGACGATCTCCATCTTTCCGTCCTCGATCTTGGAGAAATCCAGGATGCTGTTGATGAGGGAAAGAAGGTTTCTTCCCGACGCGCCGATGTTTCTCGCATAATCCATGATCTCCTTGCTGTCCGTCTCCCGCATGATCATTTCGTTCATGCCCAGGATCGCATTAATAGGCGTTCGGATCTCATGGGACATATCCGCCAGGAAACGGCTCTTTGCCTTGTTTGCCTCGTCCGCCGTATCCTTCTCCAGTTTCAGAACCTGCGATTCATATTCCTGCCTCTGCTGGTCAACGCGCATTTCCTCAAGTTCCCTGCTGTAGGCCTGCTCGTTCTTTGTTCCGAGGTAATAGAAGAAGGAGAGCAGGGCGAAAATGAGGATGGAAACGGCGATGCTGATCGTGAGCTGCGAGCTTACCTCTTCATAGAGTTCGTTATCGCTCACCTCGATCACGATGTACCATTGCTCCATCACATCACTGACGAAGAGCGTGCAGTCCTCTCCGTTCAGATTTGTTTCCGCGGTCCCGTTTCCGGTTTCGAGCACAAGGTCCAGGAAATCCTTTCCGTACACTTCTGAAACGTCGGCACCTGAGAGAGCAGGATCGTGATGGGCAATGATGACTCCGTCGCGGCTGACGATCATCGTGGTTCCCTTGCCGTTGATATCCACGTCTTCTGCGACTTCCTGAATGTAATTGACGATCACGTCCAGCGCCACCACGTCATGCGTATTATATTTTCCGTCTTTTCCCTCATCCGGAAGGCGCTTGCAGATCGTGATGACAACGGACTGTGTCTGCGCGTCCACATAAGGCGGAATGATCACGATCCTTCCCCCTCCGCGTACTGCTTCCCGGTACCAGTCGCGGCTGGTGGGTTTATAATCGTCAGGCGGAACCCAGCCCAGGCCGTCTAAGTACTCTCCTCTGGACAGGGCGTAAAGTCCCGTGAAGTTCTCATCCAGAACAGACTTCTGCTCCTGCGTCTGGTATTGGATGTAACGTTCGATCTTTTCCTGCGGTTCGCCGTTTCGGATCATGAAGCCGACCGCATCCGCCGCCACCTCCAGCGTGGAGGTCGCATCCGAAAGATAGGTCTTCAGTTCCGTGGCAACCCTCTCCGCCGTATCCTCTCCGCTGTCCATGACTCCCGACACCGAAACCTGGTAAAAGAGCTTGGACGTATAGCCCACGGAAAAGGCCATGAGGATCACCGTGGCAAGAACGATCATGATGGCGCCAAACCGCCTTCGGCTGGTCTCCACCGTCTTTTCGGGCTTCTCCTGCCGGTTCCTGTACCGGAAGGTGATGACAAGTACCACGCCGAGGATCAGGATCACAAGGAATACGGATATGATAAACAGTGTTACGGTAATGAAGCTGTGGATCCCCGAATCTTCGCTCCCCTCGGGAAGAATGCTCTTCATCCAGGACGCGAGGAAATACCCGCCAAGGCAGCACCCGATGATGATCCCCGTGGTCACAAGGCGCAAGATCATCTGCAGCTTCAGCTCCGACGCGGTTTTTTCAGGATAGGAAATGCCTCTCGCCTCATAGTCCTTCGCGACAGCCAGGCCGAAAAAGATCATGATGAGGTAATTAGCGAAGGCGCAGTAATAGTAAGGATCAAGAGCTATTCCGGGCCAGTCGAAGCAGGACGCTGTCCACATACCGTATTCTGTCGTGATAAAGAGCAGCGCCAGCAGATGAAAACGCGGGAATTTCGCTCCGTTCTTTCTGTTTTTCAGCCAATACAAAAGCGACTGCAGGCACAGGCAGGCGATAATGGTCGTGATGGTTTCCTGCCAGACATTGTTCAGGATCCCGCCGTAAGGAAGGTAAATGATAAACTGCGCGATGTTCAAAGGGATCGGCAGAAGCATGAGCGGGTTAAAGTATCGCTTTGACCCGGGATCGCGCATCTCGAACACGGCCAGAAGAAGCAGAAGATATCCCACGTTCCAGCCGAGATACGCCATAAACGCGGACACGGCAGGATCGTCCTGCATAACGATGGTATAGACGGTCCAATAGTAGTCGCTCAAGAGGTGCATAAGGAAGAAGATCGTCAGATAAAGCCAGCCGCGCTTCGGTTTGTCAATGTAATGGAACAGGCAGGACAAGAGCCCCACGACCGCGGCCAGCAGCATTACAAGATTTTCAATCGTATCTATATTCATCTTCAGCTCCTGTGTTCGCTCATCTGATACTCCGTGTCTTCATCGATCATCTGGAGCATGATGTCTGCAAAAACAGGGTCGAACTGGCTCCCTTTTCCCTTTTCGATCTCCGACCGGACTACCTCCTGCGGAAGTTTATCGCGGTAGCTCCGATAACTGGACATGGCGTCATAAGCATCCGCAACGGCAATGATCCGTGCCGCCTCCGGGATCTCCTCTTTACTGATCCCGTCGGGATAACCGCCGCCCGAAAACCGCTCATGGTGCCACCTGGCGCCGACAGCAAGCGAGGGCATGGCCTTGATATCTTCCAAAATCTTTCCGCCGACGGCAGGATGCGTCTTCATCAGTGCAAACTCTTCATCCGTCAGCTTATCCTTCTTGTTGATCACTTCATCGGGCACTCCGATCTTTCCGACATCATGAAGAATGCCCATCATATAAAGCTCCTTCTGCTTTCTTCTGGAATACCCGTGCCGCGCCGCGATCTCTCTGGAGTATTCCGCTACCCGGCGGGAATGGCCGTTTGTATAAGTATCCTTGGCGTCGATCGCATTGGCCATCGCCATAACGACTTGCAGGGAAAGTTCATTATTTTCTTTTGTTTTTTCCTCAACCAGCGTCGTCAGATTGCTCTGCAGCCGGGTGAGTTCGAGGATGTGCCGGACACGGATGACCAGCACCTCCGGCACAAAAGGTTTACGGATAAAATCCATGGCGCCGAGAGCAAGCCCCTTTATTTCCACCGACTCATCATCATTCGCCGTAAGGAAGATGATCGGGATCTCCTCCAGCTCCAGTTCCTGCTCCAGCTTTCTGAGCCTGCCCAGCGCTTCAAATCCGTCACATCCGGGCATCAAAATATCCATCAGAATAAGTTCCGGCCGCTCCCCGCCCCGGATATGCTCAAAAAGCAGTTCTGCAGAACGAAAGGCCGAAACACCGATGGAATTTTTGCTCAAGATCATGCCGGCTGTTTTCAGATTTGTAATATCATCATCTACGATCGCAACCCAGTCTTTCATGGTTGACTCCTAACAGAAAAACAACAGAATTCAAAACATTATAACACGCTGCGCGCATGTTCACAAGTGCGTTCCCTCAAAACTTAAAGCAGTATTGAACAACTTATTTTTTTGGTATAAGATGAAACCAATATCCGACACAAAGGAGGTCCCTAATGAGAAAAAGAATTTTGTGCACCGGTCTGATCGCCGCAGTCCTGCTCAGCGGCTGTCAAAACAAAGCAGCCGCGCCGGCATCGACCGAACCGGCAGGCGCAGTTTCTACTGAAACCACTTCCGAAGCAACGACTAAAAACACTGAGGCCTCACAGGAAGAAAGCGCTTCAGCTAAAGACCTGAAGGCTTCTGTCAGTTATCTCTATAAGAGCCATCCGCTGGCTCTGATGGACAATACGACCACTCTCGCAACCACGAATTATTTCACCTTTGAATTCGACGACGCGGCCGCTGCGCAGTATCCTGAACTGTTAAAATCTCTGGAGGATTACAGCGCCGGCCAGAGAGAAGAACGCGTCGATTTTTTGCATAATATTGAAGATGATGCCAGAGGAATGTTTGCGGAGGGATGGGAATATCCCTTTGAAAGTATGCTGCTCCTTACTCCCGTCCGTTCCGACGCGCAGGTTATTTCCTTCAGCATTTTAAGAAACGATTTTCTGGGAGGGGCGCGTGGTTTCGTTTCCTACAGTGCCTGCAATCTGGAACCCGTCACCGGCCAAGAGA